>JAUSPW010000374.1 GCA_030652635.1 Pseudohongiella sp.
TTTTGGCCGCCGGGTGCGCAAACAATCGCGCAAGACCCAGGATCAGATTGCCAACGTCGGCGCTTATGTCGGCGAAAGTCTGCATCAAATCAAAACGGTGCAAGCCTACAACCATCAAGCCGAAGACGAACGTCTGTTTTCCGGCCACGTCGAGTCTGCCTTTACCATCGCACTGGCACAGATCCGCTCGCGATCCTTGATGATAGCGCTGGTGATTACGCTGGTGTTTGCTGCCTTGGCAGTGATGATCTGGGTCGGCGGACAGGATGTGATCAGCGGCCGCATGAGTGCCGGCGAGTTAACGGCATTTGTGGTGTATGCGGTCATGGTGGCGTCGGCAGTGGGCGCCATCAGTCAGGTGATCGGCGATTTGCAACGCGCGGCCGGCGCCACCGAACGCTTGATGGAGCTGTTGCAGGCTCAAACGCGCATCCAGGCGCCAGTAGACCCGCAAGCTTTGGTGATGCCAGTCCAAGGCACTTTAAGTCTGCACAATGTGCACTTCAATTATCCCAGCCGACCAGCACAAGCCGCACTTGATGGCCTTGATCTTGAGATTCCGGCGGGCACCAGTCTGGCTTTGGTTGGACCATCCGGCGCAGGAAAATCAACGGTGTTTGAGTTGCTGCTGCGCTTTTATGACCCTCAGATTGGACAAGTACTGCTCGATGGCATTGATATCCGCCAATTGGATCCGTTGGTGTTGCGCCAGCAGATTGCACTGGTCAGCCAGCAACCTGCTTTATTCACTGGCACCGTCATGGAAAACATCCGTTACGGACGCCCGGATGCCAGTGATGAAGAGGTGATGGCGGCCGCCGAAGCCGCTTATGCCAGCGAATTTATCGTGAATCTGCCACAAAACTGGCACAGTCATCTGGGAGAATCAGGCATCCGCTTGTCGGGTGGACAAAAACAACGACTGGCGATTGCACGCGCCATTCTGAAAAATCCGCGCATTTTGTTGTTAGACGAGGCGACCAGCGCCCTGGACGCTGAAAGTGAACGCAAGGTACAAATGGCCATCGAAAAACTGATGCCCGGTCGCACGACCATTATCATTGCGCATCGACTGGCAACGGTACGCAACGTAGATCGTATTGCAGTGATGCAGCAGGGCAAGCTGATTGCACAGGGCCGCCACGACGATTTGCTGGTGGATAATGACTTATACGCCAGGCTTGCTGCATTGCAGTTTAATCAAACAACTTGACGACTTGCGTCAGGCTGTTTAGCTTGTAAACCAAGCTGATGTGTTTTTGGAAACCGACGCCCTGAATGACTCTTTGGCCGCCACAATGACTATATGGATTGTACCGTCACTACTGGGAATGCTGCTCAGCCTGTTTGTGGCACGTTATGCATCGCGCGGTATGCGCCCACCCGCCGGTTATTTTATGAGCCTGCTGTCCGTGCTGGTTGCCTGGTGGTGCTTCACACAATGGGGCAGCATGTTGTGGATCAATCAGGAATACCGCTACTTTTTTGCCAAGCTGCAATATATCGCCGTCAGCGCCACGCCCGTGTTCTGGATTTTCACCGCGCTGAGTTTCTCCGGCTACTATGATTTTGTCAGGCGCTGGCACCTGGCATTCTGGATCGTTCCTCTGATAACCCTGTTGTTGGCATTTAGCAATGACTTCCATGGGCTGATCTGGCAGTCGTTTGAGATTGTCCCCAACGACATTCGACTCAATATCGATTACGGTCGCTGGTTTGAGGTACATGCACTTTATGCCTATTGCCTGGTGCTCAGTGGCACCATGATCATGGCGTTTAAAATTGGCATTTCTCCGCAATACCGGGCGCAGCTGCTGATCACCATCTTAGCGCCCTTGACTGTTATTTTTGTGAATCTACCCTTTATCATGGGCCAACAGTGGTTGCCAATTGACCCAACCCCATCTGGTTTTGCGCTCGGCATTCTGCTGTATGCCCTGGCTATCCGCAAAAACCTGTTTATGGTTGTCCCAGTTGCCCGACGCAGCACCTTGGACAGTATCAGCGACGGCGTCATCGTGATTGATGATCTCGGCAAAATTGCTGATAGCAATCCTGCTGCGGAGCGGATCCTGGGCGCTAAAGCCCTCGAAATCGGCAACCAGCTCAGTGATTTTTTGCCGGATGATATTGATCTGCGCCGCGAGATTGCGCAGGACATACACACCATTGACGGGCGCTGGCTTGATCTGCGCACCACCCAGGTCAAAACGAGCAATGACCAGGTGCTGGGACAGGTTGTACTGATCCGTGATGTTACCGCGGAGCGCGACACCCAAGAGCGCCTGATCCGGACCCAGGTCGCCTTGCAATCACTCAACAAACGGCTGGCAGAACTGGCCCAAACCGATGAACTGACCGGGCTTGCCAATCGCAGACATTTGTTTGAGACGCTCGACAAAGAATGGTCGCGCAGCACACGTTATGAAAGGCCATTGTCCTTGATTGTGCTGGATTTTGATCACTTCAAAACTATCAACGACACCTACGGACATCAAGTGGGCGATCAGGTGCTTGCCCGTATTGCCAATACACTCTCGCGCATAGTGCGCCCACAAGACCTGGTTGCCCGACATGGTGGGGAAGAGTTTTCAATTCTGCTGCCTGAAACCTCGGAGTCCGCCGCGTTGGATGTGGCCTTGCGTATTCATGCTGCGCTGGCTGAAATGGAACATGACGCGACAGGTGGTGGAACTGTAAAATTGACGGCCAGTCTGGGCGTGACCACGCGCACGCCCGAAGACGTCAATCCAGACGCCTTGATGTCTCATGCCGATATCGCCATGTACCACAGCAAGAAGACAGGGCGCGATGGCGTCAGCCAGTATCATCAAGGCGCCATTAAACGCATTGACATCACGCCCGCATAAGTTCGTAAATGCACATATTGACGCTTGCCGATAAATTCAGCGAATCAATCTGACCACACCCCGGTATTGAGTAAGTACTGGCGGCACTGTCAAGCAATAAATCCTCCGGGATACCGCGTGCTTCGTTGCCAAAAATCAGGCAATCGGTGTTACGAAAACCGTCGGAGTTAAGTGGCTGCCCGGACAACGCCAAGTACGCCGGGTGGCGAAAATTGGACTTAATGGCATCAAGACTGGCATCCAGTGTCAGGGGCACATAAAAAATGGCACCCATGCTGGCGCGCACCACTTTGCTGTTGAAGGGGTCGACACAACCAGGACTCAGCAGGCACTCAAAACCCCCAAACCAGCCCAGCGTTCGCAAAATAGTCCCAAGGTTGCCGGGGTCCTGAGCCTCATACAAATACACAGCGCGCAGCTGTCGCGGCAATTGCTGCAAGGCGCTTGTTGGCACGCGCGCCACAATACCCTGCGGCGACTTGGTCTCGCTCAACTGCTGCATGACGCGCTCAGTGATCCGATGCTTGTGAAATTGAGTATTCCAATCGGCATAGTGATCAGTGACATACAACTCGCTGGCCTGCAGGGCTTTGTTACTGTTGGCGGCTTTTTCCAGCTCCTGCACCAGATGTTCACCCTCCGCCAGAAAACACCCAAACTCCTCGCGGTACTTTTTCTGATGTAGTTTTTTGACGTCATCAAGTTTCATACGCTGCATCAGTGTTGATCTCGCAATTTGCCAGGCGTTTCCGCTCGGTCAGCCAGCATGGCGGTGGCCAGCGCTTCGGCCACTTTGATGCCGTCCACACCTGCGGACAGGATGCCCCCGGCATAACCGGCACCTTCACCCGCAGGATACAAACCACGGGTATTCAGGCTTTGAAGATGTTGGTGGTCGCGCGTAATGCGCAGTGGCGATGAGGTACGCGTTTCGATGCCGGTCAGCACCGCATCGTCGCGGTCAAAACCACGGATCTGCCGACCAAACACCGGCAGCGCTTCACGAATGGCGTCAATCGCGTATGTGGGCAGCGCCGTGGCCAGATCACCCAAATGCACACCGGGCTTATACGATGGTTCAACCTCTCCCCATGTGCTGGAAGGCTGCGCACGAATGAAATCGCCTACCAGCTGGCCCGGCGCGCAGTAATCACTGCCGCCCAGTACATAGGCATGGGACTCCAGCGCCTCCTGCAGCGCCAGACCGGCCAGCGGACCACCTGGAAAATCCTGCTCGGGACTGATGCCCACCACAATACCGGCATTGGCATTGCGCTCGTTGCGGGAAAACTGACTCATGCCGTTGGTGACCACACGCCCGGTTTCGGACGTCGCCGCCACCACTGTGCCGCCGGGACACATACAGAAGCTATAAACCGCACGACCATTTTTGGCGTGATGCACCAGCTTGTAGTCGGCAGCGCCCAGCGCCGGATGCCCGGCATATTTCCCAAGACGTGCCTTATCAATCAATGACTGCGGATGTTCAATACGAAAACCCAAAGCAAAGGGTTTGGCCTCCATAAACACGCCATGGCTGTGCAACTGCCGGAAGGTATCGCGCGCACTATGTCCCAACGCCAGCACCACATAGCGACTTTGCAGTTGTGTGCCATCGGCCAGCGTGACGCCTTCAATGCGGCCATCACGAATCATGAAGTCGCTGACCTTGCTTTCAAATCGAACCTCGCCGCCCAGCGCACGAATTTCCTCACGCATGGCAGACACCACGCCGGTCAGCCGGAAAGTACCAATGTGCGGCTTGCTGACATACAGAATTTCGTCCGGCGCGCCGGCGCGCACAAACTCTTGCATGACTTTGCGACCATAGAATTTGGGGTCCTTAATCTGGCTGTACAGTTTGCCATCGGAAAACAAACCAGCACCGCCTTCACCAAACTGCACATTCGATTCGGGCGTCAGGACATGCTTGCGCCACAGCGCCCAGGTGTCTTTGGTACGCTGGCGGACTTCGCGTCCACGCTCCAGCACAATGGGCTTGAATCCCATTTGCGCCAGTGTGAGCGCCGCAAACAAACCACAGGGCCCAACCCCGATGATCACGGGCCGTTCGGTGAGATCTTCCGGTGCTGAAGCGACCGGGTAGTAGGCAGTGTCGGGTGCTGGACGGATATGCGCATCACCCGCAAGACGCGCCAGAATGGCTGGCTCGTTGTTGGCAGACAGGTCGACGATGTAAACAAAGGTGATCTCAGTGTTCTTCTTGCGAGCGTCGTAGCTGCGCTTGAACACGGTAAATGCAATCAGATCGTGGTCGGCGATACCAAGCCGGCGAGTGATGGCCTGGCGCAAGGCTTCCGGGGGATGGTCAAGTGGCAGCGCCAGCTCTGTGATACGAATCATGCTTACGAATCCTGGCCGGTGTCCCCGGCAAAGGTTTATTAGCCTGATCAGGCAAGCCGCCTTGCTCAGGTTTTGTGTCAGCGCAGTATGGTATGCTTTTGCCCTTGTAAAGTCACCCGCACTGTCACCCACACCCAGGAACGCCCTCAATTATGGCCCGCTCCAAAAGCAGCAAACGTTGGCTGGATGAACACGTCAATGACCCCTATGTCAAAAAGGCTCAAATTGACGGATATCGTTCGCGCGCCAGTTACAAACTCCTTGAGATCATTGAAAAAGACCGCCTGATTCAACGCGGAATGCTAGTGCTCGATCTGGGGTCGGCGCCGGGTGGCTGGTCGCAGGTCATCGCGCCGCTGGTCGAACCCAAAGGACGTGTGATTGCCTCCGATATTCTGCCGATGGACTCCATTGCTGATGTGGATTTTATTCAGGGCGACTTTACCGAACAGGCGGTTTTTGATCAAATTCTGGAAAAACTGGGCGGCGCCCAAGCCGATCTGGTGATGTCAGACATGGCACCAAACATCAGTGGCGTCGATGCCGCAGATCAGGCATCCTCCATGTATCTAGTGGAGCTTGCACTGGACATGGCGCGCCAGGTACTAAAACCCGGTGGCAATTTTGTCACCAAAGTATTTCACGGCGAAGGCTATGATGACTACGTCAAAGAAGTGCGCACCAGTTTTGACAAGGTTGTGGTACGCAAACCCGATGCCTCGCGGGCACGGTCAAGAGAAGTCTATCTGGTAGGGCGTGGATTCAAACGCTGACCCACTAAACGGGAGAACACATCGTGGAAGGCATCTGCAATTATTACGAGTCGCTAGTATTTTTTTGTATTCAGAACAAACTCAAAGGCCTGCCCGAAGCGCACGATGAGGAATATCTTGCAGATGTTGCCTGTGTCGCACTGAACCAGTTGCCCGCGCGTTATATCCGATACATCGTGGATACGCGCTTTTTTGAGTCTGAGGAAGACATTCTGAAAAGTGATGCCGCTGTGGAAAAAGCAACCAGCTTCGCCATTGAGTTTATTAATAGCCGTCGTGGTCAGCGGCCTGATGGGGCGCCTCTGCCGGGCACGAGAATGGATTCCATCTGAGCCTTGGGCAGCTGCGATCGTTTCGCTTTCACCGGTAGCATTTGAAATGCACTGATTCATTGCAAGTGCTAGCATACCGCCCCATGCCACTTCTCAATCTTGTCGACTTCGATCAACGCCTGTCCAACCTCAAAGCCCTGCCCATCCACCGTGGGCGGGTGCTGCGTGCCTGGTTAAATGGCAAGGCGCTGGATGCAAGTCCACGCCGCCAAAAACAGGAACACTTCCTGCCGCTGTCAGTACGTCATGGCTTGCCTGCCTTCAGCGAAGAACTCGACGCTGTGGCGCAGATACACTCACAACATCCGGGTGCCGATGAGTCGGTGCGTTTGCTGATCAAGCTGGCCGATGGGCAGATGATAGAAAGTGTTCTACTGCCGCGCGACGGGCTTTGTGTGTCGACGCAGGTCGGTTGCGCAGTCGGTTGTCGCTTCTGCATGACCGGCAAGAGCGGCCTTATCCGGCAAGTGAGCAGTCTGGAAATCGTGGCGCAGGTGGTGCTCGCGCGCCGCATACGCCCGGTGAAGAAAGTGGTGTTTATGGGCATGGGCGAGCCGGCGCACAATCTTGTCAATGTGCTGGAAGCCATCGATCTGCTCGGCACCTAAGGCGGCATCGGCCACATTTATCTGGTTTTTTCCACAGTTGGCGATCGCCGTGTGTTCGAG
>JAUSPW010000355.1 GCA_030652635.1 Pseudohongiella sp.
GTATGAAACCAAGTTGTCACTAGGGATTGTGCCGCAAGAAATCAATTTTAGTCAGTTTGAAAAAGTGGGTGACATTGTTATTACCCAGGCGGGCTATTACGGCTTGCGCGGCGATCTGGCAAAGCAGCGTGCCGAAAAGTATCTCCGGAAATTGGACCTGTGGGAAAAACGGGATAATCGTTCCCGAATGTTGTCGGGTGGCATGAAGCGCAGGCTGATGATTGCTCGGGCACTGGTTCACGAACCCAGATTATTGATACTGGATGAGCCCACGGCTGGTGTTGACATCGAGTTGAGGAGGTCAATGTGGGAGTTTCTTCAAGAGCTCAACCGCAACGGCACAACTATAATTCTCACGACACACTATCTCGAAGAAGCTGAAAGTTTGTGTCGTAATATCGCGATTATCAACCAGGGACAAATTGTCGAAAATACCAGCATGCGCAAATTGCTGGACAAGTTGGCAAGGCAGACATTGGTATTTGATACATGTGAAGAACTTGAATCTGCACCAATTTTTAACGATCCAGATATTCTGTGCACGACCATCGATTCGCATAGTTTTGAGATCAGTTTGAGCACCAGTCGTGATATCAATGGCATTTATGCTGCATTGAGCGAGCAGGGCATTTTGATCAGAGGGATGCGAAACAAAACCAATCGACTGGAAGAGCTATTTTTATCCAGTCTGAAAAACTGACAGTCTTGATGCCGGGCAAACCCATGCTGACTAATCACAAATACATCGCATTCGAAACGATATTGATCAAAGAGATTCGTCGATTCACGCGTATTTGGCTGCAGACACTCGTGCCGCCTGCCATTACCATAGGATTGTACTTCCTGATCTTTGGAAATCTGATTGGTGGTCGTATTGGGCAAATGGGCGGGTTCGATTATGTGGACTTTATCGTGCCTGGATTGATCATGATGGCGGTTATTCAAAATGCCTACGCCAACGTGTCTTCATCGTTCTTCAGTAACAAATTTCAGCGTTGTATTGAGGAAATATTGGTATCGCCTGTTCCCAACTATATTATTTTGCTGGGCTTTGTAGCAGGTGGAATGGCGCGCGGTGTTGCTGTTGGCTTGATTGTGACAGCCATGTCTTTCTTTTTTACATCCCTGCACATTGAGCACGTTTTCCTGACGTTGTTGGTGGTACTTTTGACATCAATGGTGTTCTCGTTGGCTGGGTTTATCAACGCACTTTATGCCAATACGTTTGATGACATTTCCATCATTCCTACCTTCGTGCTCACGCCGCTGATCTACCTGGGGGGCGTGTTTTACTCGATCGAACTGTTGCCTACGTTCGGGCAGTGGATATCTGCGTTAAATCCGGTGCTCTACATGGTCAATACCTTCAGATACGGCATTCTGGGCACCAGCGATGTGAATATCCTCTGGGCGTTGTTTATGCTGGGGGTTTTCAGCGCAGGATTGTTTGGCGTTGCACTGTACCTGCTGCGCAAAGGCACTGGTTTGCGCCAGTAAGTTAATCCACCTGAACTGCAAGAGGTGTCACTGGCTGATGTCCGAAATTCCACTGGGTAAACAAACGGACTACCCCGAGCATTACAGCGCTGAAGTGTTGTTTCCAGTCAGTCGATCAATCAATCGACATGGATTGGGAATTGGCGACGTTTTGCCTTTTGGTGGTTTTGATCACTGGCGTGCCTACGAGTTATCCTGGTTGAATTCACGTGGCATGCCTGTTGTGAAAATGGCAGATATCCTGGTGCCATGTGAATCGTTGTGTTTGATCGAATCAAAGTCATTGAAGCTGTATTTTAATTCTTTGAATCAACATCAATTTGCGAGTGATGAACAGGCCCTGGATGTCATTCAGCGAGATCTGAGTGAGGTCGCAGGTGCTAAGGTAATTGTCTCACTGTTGGACTGTTCATCTGTAGGTGCAGCGCAGGTGTCTAATCCTGAATATACGGTGTTGCTGGATTCGCTGGAGATCGACAAGCTCGTATATGAACCGGCGTCGTCGCTGCTAGAAATAGATACCAGGACGCATTGTGAAGAAATTTTCCTGAGCAATCTGTTTCGTTCCAGGTGTCCCATAACAGCCCAGCCTGATTGGGGAACCATACTGATTCGCTACAGCGGCCCCTCAATAGACCATCAGTCCCTTTTAAGGTACATCATTTCGTATCGCAAGCATTCGGGGTTCCACGAGAACTGCGTTGAACAGATATTTGTTGATCTGAGTGCGGTATGCGCTCCTACTAGGCTTGAAATCAGCATCAATTTTCTAAGGCGGGGAGGACTTGAGATAAATCCATTCAGGACGCTGTCTATGGATGAAGGCATGAAGCCACTCCTTCGCTTGTGTCGTCAATAAATACGATAGGCATTTAACCGCCATCCAAATCAGTATCAGCTTGTATTTGCCTTGGTCGTGTTATACAGTTACGCGCCCTAAAACGGCGGCCTAAAAACGGTGAGGTGTCCGAGTGGCTGAAGGAGCACGCCTGGAAAGTGTGTATA
>JAUSPW010000362.1 GCA_030652635.1 Pseudohongiella sp.
GGTATCCGGCAGTGTTCGATAATTCATGCCACTGCAGTGTGAGCTGAACAGCAGGCGCGTTCCGTTCGCTGACGCACACAAAAAAGCAATCGCTGTGTGTGTTAACACACAGACCGGGGCGTCTGTTCATCGCATGATGCACATGTTATTGAGGTAGCTATTGCGCGTGCACTGCTGTTAAATGGGTCAAGGCATTTGTTACAACGATAAAACGACCACCGCGTCCGCCAAACGCTTCGCGCACAATCACTTGCAGCCGTCACCTTGCTGCCAGCGAAAAACTCTGACCTTGATAAAGAGAAAAAATAGATATGTCTGATGCTGTCGATGTGTTCGGCGCAAGTATTCTGATCGTTGATGATCAGGAGTCCAACGTGACGTTGCTGGAGATGATGCTGGCTGAGGCCGGCTACACAAATGTCAGCGTAACCATGAATCCTTTCGAGGTCTGTGCGCTGCACCGCAAACATCAATTTGATTTGATACTGCTTGATCTACAGTTGCCGGGGATGGACGGGTTTCAAATAATAGATGCCTTAAAAACCAATGAAACAGATCCATATTTATCAGTGATTGTTATCACCGCGCAGCCGGGGCATAAAATGCGTGCTTTACAAGCCGGCGCGAAGGACTTTATCAGCAAACCGTTCGATTTGCTTGAGGTCAAGTCGCGCATCCGCAACGTGTTGGAAGTACGCTTGTTGTACAAGTTGTTAGAGCAACACAACAAACAATTGGAACAGGCTGTGTTGGAGCGCACGGCTGAATTGCGTGAAAGTGAAGCTCGATTTCGCAGCCTGACCGAACTGGCTGTTGACTGGTATTGGGAACAGGACAGCATTGGCAACTTTATCAAGTTTTCCGGGCCAGTGCTGGACATGATGGGTATCAAGACCAGCAGTTATCAAGGCGTTCAGGAGTCCAGCAGTGCGATTGGCTGGGATAATGCGCAGCATGCCGTATTGATGGGGAAAATTGCTG
Organism: Pseudohongiella sp.; assembly: GCA_030652635.1. Taxonomy (GTDB): domain Bacteria; phylum Pseudomonadota; class Gammaproteobacteria; order Pseudomonadales; family Pseudohongiellaceae; genus Pseudohongiella. Next base: position 982 of record JAUSPW010000362.1, read on the forward strand.
CCAGGCAAGCCTTTCTGGATTTCAAATTAACACGGGTCAATAAGGACGGCACACTGCAGGTATTCAGAGTGAGTGGTCAGCCTATGTTTAACGAGCTGGCTGCTTTTATCGGGTATCGTGGTATTGGTCTGGAGGTGCTTTAATCATGGCAGTGACCAGTTGTTGCAATCCCAATCGTAATCATTTGTTGGCGGCCTTGCCGGAAGTTGACTTTGCGCGCATGCAACCCATGCTTGAACTTGTTGAACTGCCGTTGGGTGAGATGCTGTACGAGCCGGGTCAGCATATGCACTTTGCTTATTTTCCGACAAGCGCGATTATATCCCTGCATTACGTCACTGAGTCTGGCGCATCCGCCGAGACCGCCGGCGTCGGCAATGATGGCGTAGTGGGGGTGACCATTTTTATGGGCGGCGGAGCCACCAGCAGTTCAGCGGTAGTACAGACTGCGGGTTCTGCGTACCGTATCGATGGGCGACTGCTAAAGCAGGAGTTCAACCGGGCAGGTTTTCTGCAGAGTCTGTTGTTGCGTTACGTACAGGCGCTGATGACACAAATGAGTCAGTCAGCGGCGTGCAACCGGCATCACTCGGTTGAACAGCGCTTGTGCCGTTGGTTGCTGTTGACGCTTGATCGCAGTGACTCCAGTGACCTTGTTATCACACAGGAGCTGGTAGCGAGCATGTTGGGTGTCCGTCGGGAAGGTATTACCGAAGCCGCGGGCAATCTTCAGCGCGCTGGCATTATCCAATCGCGCCGTGGACATATTTCTGTGCTTCAGCGTCAGGGATTGGAGGAGGCCGCCTGCGAGTGTTACGGCGTGGTCAAAAAAGAAATGACCCGACTCATGGATGATGCACTGATGAGACAGGACAAACAAATTGGACATGCCAGCGCTGATTATCAGGCGTCAAACAAAAGGATACACCGTGCCCATTGATCATCAGGTGCTTACCGCTGAGTATGGCCATGAGACAAGCGAGTTACGGCATATCGATTTCCTGAAAGCCGGCGCGCTGCAAAAGGCTATTTTTAACAGCGTCAATTTCTCCAGCATTGCCACGGACGAAAAAGGTGTGATTCAGATATTCAACATCGGCGCTGAGCGTATGCTGGGTTATGCGGCTGCCGATGTTATTAACAAGGTCACTCCCTCTGAATTTTCAGACCCCGAGGAGGTTGTCTCGCGTGCCAACGCATTAAGTCTTGAACTTGGCACCGTCATCAAACCGGGTTTTGACGCACTGGTGTTCAAAGCGTCGCGTGGTATTGAAGATATCTACGAAATCACCTGTATCCGAAAAGATGGCAGTCGACTGCCGGTGATCGTGTCAGTGACGGCCTTGCATGATGCCGAAAATGTCATCATTGGTTATCTGTTAATCAGTACCGACAACACCGTGCGCAAAGTGATTGAGGCTGAACGCAAGCAGGTGACTGCAGAATTACTGCTGGCAAAAGCTGCGGCTGAAAAAGCCAACCTTGCCAAATCTGAATTTTTGTCAAGCATGAGTCACGAATTGCGCACGCCACTCAGTGCCATACTTGGTTTTGCGCAGTTGATGGAAACCAGTTCACCCGCGCCGAGTGTCGCGCAACAAAAAAGTATCAGTCAGATAC
>JAUSPW010000383.1 GCA_030652635.1 Pseudohongiella sp.
GATCATTTTTTGATCCCTCCGTCCCCAAGGTTGCCACAATTGAAACAAAAAGGTTTAAACCATGATCCAACTGAAACACCTGTCTCTGGCTTGCGCCATCGCCGCAAGCTCAGTCAGCTACAACGCGATCGCCCAGTCTGCAAATAGCCCATTGCTACAAGCCATGACGCCGGTCACCGACGCCATGCTGCGCTCACCACCCGCCGAAGACTGGCTGAACTGGCGCCGCACCTACGACACCTACGGTTTCAGCCCGTTGGATCAGATCAATACTGCCAATGTCACCAACATGGCAGAGGCTTGGCGAGTGCCACTCGAACCCGGTTCCAATACCCCGACACCCCTGGTTCATGATGGCGTCATGTTTATGCTGGCAACCAATGACACGCTGCTGGCCATGGACGCCAGCACTGGTGAGATGTTGTGGACCTACAAACATGAGACTAACCCCGGTGCGTTCCCCAGTGCCAAAGTCGGTATCGCGCTGCACGGCGACATGATCATCATGCCCACCAATGACATTCACGTATTGGCCATCCATGCTAAAACCGGCGAATTGATCTGGGATCATGCCATCGACGGCGCCCGCATTGGCCGCCGCGCTCACCAACTGCATGCAACGCCGCTGGTCGCTAACGGCATGGTGATTCAGGGCGTGACTGCCACCATGGTACCGGAAGGCGGATACATCGTTGGCCTTGATCTTGAAACGGGCGCTGAAACATGGCGTTTTTATTCCATCCCGCGTCCTGGCGAACCCGGTGATGAAACCTGGAATGCGCTGGAACTGAGTGCGCGCAGTGGCGGGTCTGTGTGGATGCCACCGAGTTATGATCCGGAACTGGATCTGGTTTATTTTGGAACGGCGCCCACGTATGACACGGCGTCTTTGCTGAATAAAGTGGACCTACCCGGCATCACCAACGATGGCCTTTACACCAATTCCACGGTGGCATTACGACCAAAAACCGGTGAACTGGCCTGGCACTTTCAACACGTCGCCAATGATCAATGGGATCTGGACTGGACTTACGAACGTCAAATCATGCACGTGCCGGTTAATGGTGTGATGCGCAAAGCAGTGGTCACTGCTGGCAAAATGGCCCTGTTTGACGCACTGGATGCCGCTACTGGTGAATACCTGTATTCGTTGGATCTTGGCCTGCAGAACCTGATCGCCTCCATCGATCCGGTCACCGGCGCCAAGACCATGAATCCCAACGCTGCGCCGATTGCTGAATCCTCGCAGCTGGTATGCCCGTTTGCCGCTGGCGGACGCAACTGGCAGGCAAGCTCCTACAATCCCGGCAGCAAAATACTGTTTATGCCAATCGCCCAGATGTGCATGATTGGCGGACAATTGGGCGGCCAAAGCATCCTGTCCACTGGCGCATCACTGACACCAACGCCTTTCCCCGGTCGTGAAGGTGAGTTTGGTCGTCTTCAGGCCGTCAACATGGAAACCCGCGAACTGTTGTGGGATTACCGCGAAATGGCGCCGCCCACCACTGCGATTGTTGCAACCGCCGGTGATGTCATTTTTGGCGGCGCGCTTGACCATACCTTTAAAGCCATCGACGCACGCAGCGGCGATGTGTTGTGGCAAACCAATACCGGCGATATTCCGGCGTCGTACCCGATCACCTACATGGCAAACGGCAAACAGCATGTTGCGGTGGTGGTTGGGCAACCCACTATCCATGCTGGCACTTTCATGGGTGCAGTCAGTGCCATGACCGGCGGTGCTGACGGCCCTCTGGGTAAACTACAAAATCAGGGTCCCGCTTTGATTGTGTACGCGCTGGAGTAAGTGCTGAAAAGCCGCTGCTAACGCTACTCAGGCAGGTGCAACACCTCAGTTCTCACGACGAGATGTTGCACCAGCCGGGTAAACACCTGTTGTTCCAACCTAACATCCTTACGCCAAAACAAACTACTTGACGACTCAAGCACCTCAGCAGATACTTGCGCACTCAAACACATCGCAAGGATATAGCCATGCAAAACCTAGCTGTCGGCGAACTGTTGGTTCGTCTGATTAACCTCAATACCAACATACATAAAAGCCTGTCTGGCCCACTTTCCTGTCACGGCATCAGTGTGGCTGAGTATTTTGTGCTAAGGCAACTCAACCTGACATCCGATAAAAAAATGCGGCGAATTGATCTGGCCAACGAAGTTGGATTGAGTGCGTCCGGCATCACCCGCATGTTGGCCCCCATGGAGAAAACCGGCCTGGTCAGCAAGGAAGAGGCACAGCGGGATGCCCGCGTCAGTCTGGTCGCTCTGACAAGTGCCGGCGAGCGAATTTTTAATGACGCCCATGTGTCGTTTGCCCAAGCAGCCAACAATATACTGGGTGCGCTAAGCGCCGGCGAACAGGCGTCGTTAGATAAAATTGCAAGCAAACTGCTCTGACGCATCTGACATATTTTAATGCCCCACTTATGCAGGCTAAGCGCAGCAAGCGCTCAATAATGTGAAACGCATCACAAGCCAGCAGCTCATACCTTACTTTTATTGTGGCCTGCTTGTTCCTGAATAAAGAGTTGGTATTATCCCTCCAGCGACAACAGGTTCCAGGAAGAAACCTGACAACAATGGAGGGACACCATGAGCACGTTCAAAGCACTGCTATCTGCGGTCATTCTTGTTACTGCAATCACTCAACAGACTGAGTTGTTTACACAAGAAATCAGCACCGAAAACTTTTTTAAATCTAACGTCATCGACAACATC
>JAUSPW010000398.1 GCA_030652635.1 Pseudohongiella sp.
CCGTCATTCGTCACCACCCGTGGATATTCTCTGGCGGAGTGGATCGTGTCACCGGCAATGCGCAGCCCGGCGAAACCGTGATGGTACTGGACGCAGACGGCAAGGAACTGGGATTTGCAGCCTGGTCTCCGTCTTCCCAGATCAGAGCGCGACTGTGGACATTGGATGCCAGTCAAAAAGTAGATGCCGCATTTATTCGCGCCCGTGTGCAACGCGCCGTCCAGCGCCGGGCACATCTGCTGAGTGCCACACGCACCGCCGTGCGGCTGATATACGCGGAGTCTGATGGATTACCGGGGTTGATCGTGGATCGCTACGGCGATTATCTGTCCTGCCAGTTTCTCAGTACCGGTCCGGAATTCTGGCGCGATACCATTATTTCGGCTTTGCGCGATTGCTCACCGTGTCTGGGTATCTATGAACGCTCTGATGTGAACGTGCGCAAACATGAAGGTCTGCCGCAGCAGACCGGTGTGTTGTGGGGCGAAGAGCCGCCTGAATCGGTCGAAATCACTGAGCAGGATCGTATTTTTGAGGTCAATATCAAACAGGGGCATAAAACCGGTTACTACCTGGACCAGTTTGATAACCGCTCGTTGGTGCAGGCGTATTGCCGTGAACGTCTGGGCAGTCCACAAGCCATCCGTCGAGTGCTGAACTGCTTTTCCTACACCGGCGGCTTTGGGGTCGCGGCCTTAAAAGGCGGCGCCGAGCATGTGGTGAATATTGATTCGTCAGGCCCGTCATTGCAGTTGGCAGCCAACAATCTGGCGCTGAATGGATTTGAACCGGAACAGGCAGATCTGGTGCAGGCCAATGTGTTTGAGTATCTGCGAGAATTACGGCAACAAGGTGAGACCTTTGATCTGGTGGTGTTGGATCCGCCTAAATTTGCGGAAACCAAATCGCAGTTTTTAAAAGCGGCACGCGCCTACAAAGACATTACCCTGCAAGCGGCGCAGCTGATTGCTACCGGCGGCACGCTGGTGAGTTTTTCATGTTCAGGGGCCATTGATCCGGCGTTATTCCAGAAAATTACCGCGGATGGTTTGCTGGATGCCGGTCGGGAAGGGCGCATCACGCACTACCTGCACCAGTCAGAGGATCACCCGGTTGGGCTGCCATTTCCAGAGTCTTTGTATCTGAAAGGACTGGTGTGTGTGCTGGATTGATTTTTGCGGCTATAATTCCGCGCCATGACAAGTCAAGATAGTTTTGAACAAGCGGCAGCCGAACTGATCGACGTTGGGCGTCGCTTGTGGCAACAGGGGTTTTGCCCGGCCACCAGCAGTAATTTCTCCCGGCGCCTGAACGCTGGCCAATGTGCTATCACGGTATCCGGTCGTGACAAAGGCAGGCTGCAACAGGCAGATATCATGCGTGTCGACATGCAGGGGCAGTCGCTGGATGGTCAGATACCATCTGCGGAAACGCTGTTGCATACACAACTTTATCAGCGCGATGACAGCATTGGTGTGGTATTACATACCCATTCTGTCAAAGCCGCCTTGGTATCCATGAATTGTGCGGGATCAGTTGTTGTGCAGGGTCTGGAATTGTTAAAGGCGCTCAAAGGCATAAAGACGCATCAGAGCACACTTGAAATCCCGGTTTTTGACAATACACAGGATATTGTTGCCTTGGCGCAACACGTTGACCGATGGATGTCGCAACATGGCACTGGTCATGCATACCTGATCAAAGGCCATGGTTTATACAGCTGGGGAGCCGATATCAGCGAGGCGTTGCGCCATATTGAGGCATTGGAGTATCTGCTTGACTATTATTGGCATCAGAACTTTTTGCACAAACACGTTTTGAATCAAAATGGTGAGAGACACCCATGAGTACACTGACAATCTTCGCGGATGCCAACCCTGCTGAGGCCTTGTTCAACAGTCATGACAGCGCCGAGATTGCCATGCAACTCAACAAGGTGGGTGTGCGCTTTGAGCAATGGCAGACAGCGCGCGCGATTATTGCCGGCGAAAGACCGGAATCGGTGCTGGCAGCGTATAAGATCGACGTAGATAAACTGATGGCCGAAGGTGGATACCAGACGGTTGATGTCATCAGTCTGGATGCGGCCAACAACCCCGAGGTGACGGCGAATGTGCCAACGCTGCGGGCAAAATTTTTAAGTGAACATCGTCACTCGGAAGATGAAGTGCGGTTTTTTGTCGACGGACAAGGCCTGTTTTCGCTGCATCTGGGTGATAAAGTTTACGAGGTGTTATGTCAGAAGGGAGACCTGATCTCCGTGCCGGCCAATACACCTCACTGGTTTGATATGGGACCGACGCCAAAATTTGTTGCCATCCGGTTCTTTAATAATACTGAAGGTTGGGTCGCCCACTATACCGGCAGCCCGATAGCCGATTCGTTTTCCCGACTGGAGTCATAATGAAGCCGATAGCAATTGTCACGGACATCGAAGGAACGACCAGCTCCATTCGATTCGTGAGAGACATTCTGTTTGTGTACGCAGATCAGTTTTTGCCGGACTTCATCCGCAAACACAAAGAAGAGCGTGATGTCGCGCGGCAGTTGCGCAGTCTGAGTGAAAACACGGGTATTCCTTTGAAGAATACCGAAGCACTGATTGAACAGCTGCGTAAATGGATGCGCGAAGACAATAAATCAACCGAGCTCAAAGCCCTGCAGGGCATGGTTTGGGAGATGGGTTATCAGCGTGGTGAGTATCAGGCGCACATTTATCCAGACGTGCCTGATAAATTGCGCGAGTGGCAGGATGCCGGCATCAACCTGTATGTGTATTCTTCTGGTTCAGAAAAAGCCCAGCGCTTGTTTTTCCGATATTCCGTGTTTGGTGATTTGAGGCTGTTGTTTGCCGGTCATTTTGACACCAGCATCGGCCCAAAGCAGGATCCACAGTCGTATCAGAATCTGGTGGACTGGATCGCTTTGCCGCCCGCCGACATTTTATTTTTGTCTGATGTGGAAGCTGAGCTCGATGCCGCAGCGGCCGTTGGCATCAAGACGGTGTGGGTGTTAAGACCTCAGGAGTCCGGCACGGATATCACCAAACTGCGCTCAAAGCACCCGATGGTGACCTCGTTCAAGGACATCAACCTCGAGGCGCTGTGATTGTCATTTGAAGGTTGATTAGCTGTGCTTGGGTGGTTATAGTCGGTACGTGTTTATGTACATGTACCGGTGAGATATGGAAAGCATCAGTTATACCTCTGCGCGCAGTAACCTCGCTAAAACCATGGATCAGGTTTGCAAGGATCATTCCCCTGTTGTCATTACCCGCAAAGGCGAAGGAGCGGTAGTGATGATCTCTATGGAAGATTACCAGGCTTTGCAGGAGACAGCTTACCTGCTGCGAAGCCCGCAAAATGCGCGACGCTTGATTGAATCAGTGTCTGAGTTGGAGCGCGGTATGGGGCAGGAGAAGGAGCTTGTTGAATGATTTTGGTGTTTGCAGGGAATGCATGGGCTGACTATCAGTATTGGATGACAACAGATAAAAAAATTCTTTTACGTATCAATGAATTGATCAAGGAATGCCAACGTTCGCCATACAAAGGTCTTGGTAAACCGGAACCGTTAAAACATGCTTTGGCAGGTTATTGGTCAAGGCGTATCAATGATGAACATAGAATGGTCTATCGCGTTGCAGACGCGCAGCTATGGATTGTGCAGTTACGTTACCACTACTGATTAATGTCAGCACTGCAACTGCTTGGCCAGCCCCTCATACTCAAGCAAAGACACCGGATTGGCCAGCGCATCCTTGTTGTTGACAGGCCGGCTATGAATGGTTTCGCGCACCGCTATTTCGGCGATTTTGCCATTGAGCGTACGCGGGATGTCCTGCACCTGTTCAATGACCGCCGGCACGTGACGCGGCGAGGCACCGGTGCGGATCTGTTGGCGTATGTCGCCGCGCAGCGCGTCGTCCAGTGTCAGATCGCCACGCAGGCGCACAAATAACACCACACGCACATCCCCCTGCCATTCCTGAGCAATGGCAACACTTTCCAGCACCCACGGCAATTGTTCAACCTGGCGATAAATTTCTGCAGTACCAATGCGCACGCCGCCCGGATTTAACACGGTGTCAGACCGTCCATAGATGATCCAGCCCTTGTGGTCGGTCAACTCGGCATAGTCGCCATGGGTCCAGCATTCTTCAAACCGTGCAAAGTACGCTGCCTTATATTTTGTATGCTCCGGGTCATGCCAGAAACCAACCGGCATACTGGGGAATGACTGACGACATACCAATTCGCCCTTTTCGCCACTTACCGCTTGCCCTTGCGCGTTATAAACCGCCACATCCATACCCAGCCCCGCACACTGGATTTCACCGCGATAAATCGGTTGCACGGGATTACCCAGCACAAAACAGGAAATAATGTCGGTGCCGCCAGAAATTGACTGCAGCATGACATCGGCCTTGATGTCGCGATACACATAGTCAAACCCTTCGGCGCTCAGCGGCGATCCGGTTGACAGCACAGTGTGCAGCTTAGGGGCAGCAAATTGGTTTTGTAGTTTGACCCCGGCTTTTTCAGCCGCTGCCAGATACTTGGCTGAGGTTCCAAAAATACTGACCTCGGTCTCTGCCGCGATCTGAAACAGAATATCG
>JAUSPW010000409.1 GCA_030652635.1 Pseudohongiella sp.
AAAGCGCGCGTTGATGCGCTGATGCAGACCTACTCACACACGCGCGCGTTCACTGAACATGAACTGCATGCCTGGCCTTTTATGCTGCAGTTAGCTGCCCTGCGCTTCTGGCTGTCCCGCCAGCAATACGCGCTACAGCATCACAACCAGCCTGACGTACTGATCAAAGACCCAGACTACTTCCGCCAGCTGCTTAACATGCATCATCTGCATTCGATTCAACAATGATCAAACTGAGCGCCAAAGTTGCTGTTTCCTCTGCCAGCGTCTGCATCCTGATGCTGCTCAGCCAGTTGCCTGTGCTTGCCCAGGCTACGTTTGAAATAAAACTGCCCACCATGATTTCCCTGCCTGGCGGCTGCACAGAAGTCGGCACAATGTTGATGGATAACCGCGGTAATGCGCCTCGTGAGGTTTGTCTGGATGCATTTTCCATTTCTTCCCATGAAGTCAGCATCGGCGAGTTCAAGGCGTTTTTACGCAGCACCGGTTTGCCCGCGCCCAGCCCTGCTCTAGAGATTCTTGCTCATGAGTTGCCCGTGACCAATATCACGTGGTTCGATGCCATGGCTTACACCAAGTGGTTAAGTGAGCACACCGGTGACAACTACACACTGCCCTCGGAAGAACAATGGGAGTTTGCGGCGCAGGCGGGGCAAGGCCCTGGCACTCAGTTCAGCTGGGGTAACCTGCCTGGCAGCAATCAAGCCAACTGTCGCGACTGCGGTAGTCGCTGGAGCGACATCAGTGTTGCGCCAGTGGGCAGTTTTCCCGCCAATGCCTACGGCTTGTTTGATATGCATGGCAATGCTGCAGAATGGACTACTGGTTGTTATCACGAGCAGGATGAACGAGTCGAACGCAGGGTTAACGGCCATCGCCTGAGTACCTGCCGCAATGCCACCATCCGGGGCGGATCGTTCCGCAATACTGCCAATCGCATCCGCGTCTGGCAACGCGCGGGGCATGACAGCACGCGCGGGTCCAACGAAATCGGCTTTCGTGTGGTTCGCCTGCCGTAGCACATCACACCAATCAGCCCACTGTTTGTCTCGCTGTCCCCGCTGCTCTCCCACCCTGATAAACAAATTTTTTTAAAAATTTTGTTGACTTGCTTTGCTGGCTCACTGTATATACTGTGTATATGCATATACACACTTATATCAATTTGTCCCAGACCGACCACAGACCCATGTATCTGCAGATCATGGATCAGATCCGGCATCGTGTTGCCTTGGGCGACTGGGCCGCAGGACAAGAGATTCCGTCAATCCGGGCCATGGCTGCTGCCCTCAGCATCAGCGTCATCACGGTCAAACGCGCTTATCTCGAACTGGAACATGAAGGCGTCATTGTTACGCGTCAGGGCAAGGGATCTTTTATTGCCGACAACCCCGACATGGGGTCTGCGCTCAGACACAAAGAACTGGATCAGCATCTCGAGGCGGCGATTGATGCCGCGCAGTTGATAGGACTGCCTGAACAGGAACTGCAAACCCGTCTGCGCGAATTGCTCAGGCAACGCCAAGAACAACGCAAGGAGTCGTCCAAATGACGCAGTTGGCTCTAAACCTCAAGGATGTCAGCAAACGCTTTACCTGGTTCCAGCTGAACCATATGTCCTTTTATCTGGAAGAGGGTCAGATCATGGGGCTGGTTGGACCCAACGGTGCCGGCAAGAGCACGTGCATCCGTTTACTGATGGGGCTGCTGCAACCCGATGAGGGCGAGATCAATGTGCTCGGCTATAACATGCGAACACAGCCTGTGCTGGCCAAACAGCAAATGGCTTATGTCGCAGATGGCCTAGGTTTGTATGACAAAGCGAGTATTGATTGGCACATCAATTTTGTGCGCACCTTGGTGCCGGCGTGGGACGATGTTTACGCACGCCATCTGTTGAAACACTTCCATTTGCAACCCAGCCAGACGATAAAAAATCTGTCGACCGGCGAGCGCACCAAGGTACTGCTGCTGTTGGCATTAGCACGTCGTCCGCGTTTACTGGTGCTGGACGAACCTACCACCGGCCTTGACCCTGTTGCGCGCCATGAAGTCATGAGTGAACTCAGCGACGTGTTGCTGGATGATCATCGCTCGGTGCTGTTTTCCTCACACAACACTCGCGACGTTGAACAAATTTCTGATCAGATCACCTTTATTGATCGTGGCGAACTGGTGGACAGTCGCGACAAAGAATCCTTTATTGAACGCTGGCGTCGTATTCAACTGGATGTTCCTGAACACACTGATCTCCCAAGATGCGATGGTGTGGTTGGTATTGTACGCAAAGGCAAAATCGCCACCATTACCACGGATGCCTGGTCCCCCGAGATTGCCTCGTTCTACCAAAGCACCGGCGCCAGCATTCATGAAATTCAACGCATGAATCTGGAAGAAATATTCATCGCCTCCGTTTTTAACAAGCGTGAACAAGCCGGAAATAAGGAGCTAGCATGATGAACGCCCAAGTAAAATATCTGATACTGAAAGACCTGGATCTCAATCGGAAATTCTTCCCCGCGGTGTTTGCTGCCGGGCTAATGTCCATGTTGATTGCGTCACTCAGCGAGTTTGCATTTTTTGTAGGCAGCCTGTTGTTTATCACCACGCTGGTTGCCTTTGGCATCATGATTGCCATGTACAGCGTCGCTCAGGAACGCGAGAAAAAAATTCATCTGTTTGTGCTGAGCCTACCAATTACATCGACGCAGTATACGCTGGCAAAAGTGATTTCATCGGTGTTGTGTTTTGCTGTGCCATGGGCGCTTTTGTTTGTTCTGCTGCTTGCTGCCATTCTGGGTCTGGATTCAGTCAGGGATGGGTATCTGCCTTACGTCACGCTGGTGATGCTGTATTTTTTGTGTAACTTCTGCATGTTTCTGGCAGTCATCACTGTCAACTCCTCTGAAAAAATAATGGTTTCTGCCATTCTGGTAACCAACGTCTGTATCACCATAGCGCTGCAGGCACTTTCGCGAATCCCGTCTGTCGCACAAACCCTGCAGACTGAACAGATCGTGTGGTCACCTACGGTACTACTGCTTGTGTTTGGCGAAATGTTGTTCTGCTTTTTCTGTCTGGCCGTTGCTGTTTACATACAAAAACAAAAAACAGACCTCGTCTGAAGGAAACCATCATGATCCATGAAAACCGCCTGCACGCGCTCGATGCAGTGCGCGCCGCTGCGCTGCTGTTAGGTATTGTCCTGCACGCCACCATGTCATTTTTTCTGCCCATCCCGGCGATGGACGTGTCACAAAGCACCACGCTGGCCGTGTTGTTTTATGTGATTCACATGTTTCGCATGAGTTTGTTTTTTCTGATTGCCGGATTTTTTGCTCACATGGTTTTCCACCGACGGGGGGCGCGAGCATTTATGCGTGATCGTTTTAAACGCATAACACTACCGATGCTGATTGGCTGGGTCATTGTGTCACCCTTGCTGGGTGTGATTGTGATCTGGGGTTTGATTCGCACCTTTGGTGCGGACGCTGGCGCCGGGACAGAAGCACCGGACATGGGGCTGCCACTGACTCATCTTTGGTTCCTGTATTACCTGTGTATTTTTTATGTGGGTTTCCTGACCCTGCGCTTCTTGCTGGTTGATGTTCTGGACAAATCCGGCGTGCTCAAACGGGCCGCCGATAAGCTTGTCAGCTTGCTGCTATCCAGTGTATTTGGCCCGCTTGTATTAGGGTTGCCATTGGCGTTGGTTCTGTACAACAGTCCGCTGTGGCACGGCTGGTTCGGCCTGCCCACACCGGACTATGGATTGATGCCTCAGCTGCCTGCCATTGCCGGTTATGGATTGGCATTTATGCTGGGCTGGTTGTTGCACAGGCAAATCGAGCTGTTGAGCAGCATTAGTTCGCGCGGAGTATTTTACCTGGCCGTCGCCCTTATCTTGACGGTGTTGTGTTTGAGTCTGGTTGGCCAGGTACCGTCAATGGAGCTGCCATTTGCCGATGCAGCAAGCTGGCAGAAACCGGTATATGTGCTGAGTTACACCATGGCTATCTGGTTCTGGGTGTTGGGCATCATCGGCACCGCCATACGATTCTTGTCCGCCCCGAGTGCGGTCTGGCGATATCTGGCGGACGCATCTTACTGGATGTATTTGGCTCACCTGCCTTTGGTGTTTTTCTTGCAGGTGGTGGTCGCGCAGTGGCCTTTGCATTGGGTTATCAAGTTCCCAATGATTCTGCTGGTGGCCACCTCACTGTTGTTGCTCAGTTATCACACGCTGGTGCGCCCAACCCGACTGGGCCGCTGGTTGAATGGTAAGTCAGTGCCGCGCCAAACATGGGTATCTCAGCCTTGAACCCTCGGCTTATTGCGCTACCGCATTCATCACAGCCTCGGTCAGCACCCAGATCGGCCGAGGCCCGCGGGTGGTTACGCCCATACGCAAGACTATGAGCTCTTGATCCGGCAACATCACGATGTTCTGGCCTTCAAAACCTGATAGATAAAACATGTTTGCCGGGAACTGTGGCATGGGTCGATCATCCGGATTGACTGGCGAGCCTGCGTTCAGCCAGATCTGCGCCCCATAGTTACCCTGCGAGGTAGACTCCGCCGGCGTCAGGCTGTACGCAACCCAACCTTCCGGCAACACTTGCTCGCCGTTCCACACACCGTTCTGAAGGTACAACAAACCGATTTTTGCCCAGTCTCGTGGGGTGGCATACATGTAAGAGGACCCCACGAAGGTGCCACTTGCATCCGTCTCCATAACAGCGGAATTCATGCCCAGTTTGCTGAACAGGCGCTCTTGTGGAAAGTTGAAATAGGACTGGTGGTTGGTGAACAGTTTGCGGTTGATGCGTGAGATGATGTTAGAGGTGCCGCTTGAGTAATAGAACGCAGTGCCTGGTTGCTGCGCCAGCGGTTTATTCAAGGTATAGGCCGCTGTATCGCCAGTGGTGTACAGCATCAGAATCACATCAGACATGGAACCTGCGGTGTACACCTCGGAGTATTCCAGGCCACTGGACATCTGCAGCAAATGCGTCAAGGTGATAAATCTGCGCTGATCACCCAGCGCCTGCCACTCGGGAATACCCGCGGGCGAGTCGACGTGCACCAGGCCATCACCTGCCAACATGCCGGTCAGCGCGGCTGTGACCGTTTTGGTCATCGACCAGCCCAGTTGTGGCATATCCGCGTTAAAGGGTTCGGCATATTTTTCCGCAATAATCTGGCCCTTATGAATCACCAGCACTGCACGCGTATCGATGTTCTGCCCGGGCTCCATATCGTCAAACGCTTGATCAACGGCGGCAGTGATCGCAGCCAGATCCACACCTTCAACTTGTGCTGGTATTTCGACCTGATTGCCAAGTGGCCACGGAGCCGCCGCCACATCGGGCTTTTGCGGATACAGCGCCGGGTTAAATTGTGCGCGCAGAATCTCAGGCGAGGTCTCTTTGAGCAAAGTACAACCCAAATGCGGCCTGAACAGCGCCTGAGCCGTCAGCCCATTTGCCGACACGCTGACGATATCGTCATTAAATTCAAAACTCATATTGGCAAACGTTGCACCGGCCAATTCTGAGCTCATGACCTGTGCCTGTGTACGACCGCTGACCAACACAGAGGAACACATGCGCTTCACAGCGCTCCCAAGTGCAATTTCAGATTCCAGCAAGGCCTGAGCTGCCAGCGCAGGATCAGCAATGCTTTGACTCACATCCAGAGCAGCAACTGCGGAACCTGCCGCCGGGGCGTCAACTGCTGCGGTGTTTACGGCAGGCTCCGAGCACGCACCCAAGGATGCAAGCGCCGTGGCCAGTATCAGTTGCGCAAGTGTACTTTTTCTCATATCAGTTCCCTGGCAATTTCATAAAATTGCGTTTTGAACGATTCATGATTCATCCTCAGACCTATTTTTTATTGTTTTTTTGTGATCTTTTTACTCAAACTGCTATATCGCTTCACGATGCATTTTCCCGGCAACAACACCGAGTCATCCTTTTCAGAATAGTCCAATCGCGATAGCAAATCGCTGATCATATGCAGGCGGGCGTCTCGTTTATTATCCGCATCCACCACCGTCCAAGGCGAGATGTCATTGTGTGTGCGCGCCAGCATGATGTCACGCGCTGCACTGTACTCATCCCAAAAATGCAGCGCCTGATCGTCAATCGGACTTATTTTCCATTGTTTTAACGGATCCTGTTTGCGTGCTTCCAAGCGGCTGGCTTGTTCGTCACGGCTGATATCAAGATAGTACTTGAACAGGCTGATGCCCGACCGGATCAACATGTGCTCAAACTCGACCACCGAACTAAAAAACTCTTCGTACTCTGCATCAGTGCAAAACCCCATGACACGCTCAACACCGGCCCGGTTGTACCAGCTGCGGTTAAACAGTACGAGCTCACTGGCGCTGGGCAGATGGGTGACAAAGCGCTGGAAGTACCAGGAGGATCTTTCTTTGTCGGAGGGTTTTCCGAGCGCAACAATGCGTGTTTCGCGAGGGCTCAAATGCTCTGCAATGCGTTTGATCAAACCATCTTTACCCGCCGCATCGCGGCCTTCAATAATCACCAGAATTTTGTTATCACACTGAATGAAGTGACGCTGCAATTTGACCAGCTCAATCTGCAGTAGTAACAATTGTTTTTTATAACCCAACAGCATGTTTAACTTCCCTGATCCGCCTGAATGTCGCGATGGCTTATGATCTTGTGAATTTGTGTTATATCAAACAAAACCCGTACTTTCATGCAGAAGCGCTTTCGAAAACACGCTTGCCTTGCATTACGATAGCAGCAAGGAGCATGATCCTGAGTATAACCCTGCCAAACATTTCCACCCCGGCACAATTGACAAGCAGGCTAGACAGAGAACAGGAGCTTATCAATGAACACTATCTTCGCTTTTTACCGACAACCTGCTTTTCGACCTCTGGTGTTGCTAAGTGCCTGTGTCATGCTGATGTCCGGTTGTTACTCCTCAAGCTCTGTTCCGGAGCCTGTGCGTGCGGATGGCCTTCAGGATCCCGGTCTGCATGCCATCATGACACAGAATATTGAGCGCCATATCGATCGACTGGATTATGCGTTGGCCGGTGCGCGCGACGATGTCAGTATCCGGGAAAACACAGCGGGTATCATCCAGTCCACTCAAGGACTGCAATTGTCGGCGGATGTCATTATGACAATGCGCTCGACACTGCCACTGAGCGCCGATGCCGCGACGATCTACGTGGAGCGCGCCACCGAACTCAAAGGGTTTGCCAGCGAGCTTGAAGCGCTGGCGCGTGCAGGCCGTCTCAACGAGCTCAGACCCGTCGTGGCGCAGGTCAACGCTAGCTGCAACAGCTGCCATCAATTGTTTCGCGCACCCTGAGGTCGTTTTATGCTCAACACCAGTAAATTTAATGCCGTTGTACTTGGCTTGTCGCTCATTGTTGGTTTGGCTGCGCTGGGATTCCTGCTAGGCAGTTATGCCGTCACCGTCAAAGAGTATGAACGTACCGTCAACGTCCGCGGGCTTGCCGAGCAAGAGGTTGAGGCCGACATCGTGATCTGGCCCATTCAGTACACGGACGCCAGCAACGATCTGGGCGGTTTGTACAACACACTTGAAACCAACAACAGCAAAATTCTGGCCTTCCTGCAGCGCGGCGGCATCGAGGCGTCTGACGTGACCGTGTCACCACCCGCGATTACTGATCGTTTGGCGCAGCTGTATGGCGACGGCTCCGCTGTTGAGTTGCGTTATACCGCTCAACAAACTCTGACAGTGTATTCGCCCGATATCAGCACGGTTCGATTGTTGATGAGCGGTATGTCAGAGCTCGGTCGCGAGGGCATCGTGTTTTCTGGCGCAGACTATGGTTTACAGCCGGAGTACATTTTCACTCAGCTCAATGACATCAAACCGTCGATGATTGAGCAGGCCACCCGTGAAGCACGCGCTGCCGCGGAAAAATTTGCTGATGATTCCCAAAGCTCGCTTGGAAAAATCCGCAATGCCTCACAGGGTCAATTCAGCATCTCAGATCGTGACCGCAACAACCCGCACATCAAGAATGTCCGGGTGGTCGTGACCGTTGAGTACTACCTGAAATAGCTGCAGGTAGTTTGAAAGGCTGTCAGTCCAACAGCGCGTAGATTCTGCGAATCGCGCGCACGTCGGCGCCAGGCGCAGTGAGTTGGGGATAGTTGCTGCTGTGCGCCGTCAAATCAATCTGCTGCGCAGCTTGCTCGGCGCTCAGCCCTTGGGCTTTCAGTTCAGCAGTATGGCTCCACAAATCACGCAGATACGCCTGCAGGAAATCGATGCGCTCTTTGCCTTGCACAATAGGGCCATGACCCGGCAGCAGCGTTTCAAAATCCAGTTCTTTGAGTTTATCCAGTGTTGCGGGCCATTCGTCGACGTGGGCATCCCCCATATAAGGGATAAATGGCACCATCAGATCACCCGTGAATACTATCTTTTCCTCAGGCAGAAACACCACCACATCACCACCGGTATGACCACGCCCCATATGAATGATCTGGATTTCGCGTCCACCCCCATTGACCGTCTGATAGATACTCATGCTGTCGTCGATGGTGATGTTTGGCGGTGTTGGCGTAATTTCACCCAATGAACTCAAGTGGGCTTGCGCGGTGGCAAGTCGCCCTTGCAGAACAGCACGTTGTTCCGCGTCGGTGGCAGCAGCAAGTTGTTGTTGCAAAGATGCTACCTGACCGGGCGCCCCTTCGGTGAAGCTGATGAAGGTTGACTCTTCCAGTACATTGCCCAGTTCACCGTTGAGCTTTTGCCGGGTATAGGTGTGGCCGATAATCTCCACGTCTTGCGGGAACACTTGATTACCGTGCGCGTGATCAAAGTGATAGTGCGTGTTGATCAAGTAGCGCACCGGTTTATCACTGATATTTTTGATCGCGTCCAACAGAGCCATGCCCGCATTGGGCGTGACATGTGAATCAACCACCAGCAAGTCGTGTGCACCTTCAATCAACATGGCGTGACTCATGACGTTGACGGTGCCCGTACCAGTGACGTGATAAATGCCTTCGCCGACCGGCGTAAACGTGTGGCTGCGCGTTGTGACAACACCGTCCGTAACCGGCGCATTCTGGGCACTGCTGATACTGATCAAGGCGCCCAGCGCTATCGCCGATGCCAACGTTGGCAGCAGCAGCTTCAGTGAAGATCCGGCACTCATGTTTGTGTCCTTATTATGATTATTGGAGGGTCTTACATCAAAATCTTGATCCAGTCACCGGGTTGCGGATTGCCAATCGGGTAGTAGCCATTCAGCAAGCGCAAGGTCTCTTCCGGATACTGGGGCACCGGGCTGGCTGCAGCCAGTGCGCGCCAATCAAAACCTTCCGTCACTTGCACGTAGCGCACCCGCAGACTGCCCGCACCAGAGCGCTCATTAGTCTGTATGGCCCTGAACGTGCGGATCGAGGACAGCAACAAGCGATCCATGTCAGCGGTTTGCGCAGCGTCTGTTACATCACCTCTGAACACGAATACGCGTGGGCCAAGATAGATAACCGCCAGTCGCTCTTCGCGACCTTGTGCATTGGTATGCACACCGGTATACCCAACCAGGCGATACTGAGACAGTGCTTCAGAACGCTGTAATTCGATGCCAAGGTTTTCACGCACAAACAACCGTGGCTCTTTGACCTCTTGCATACGCATGGTTTCTACACGCAGTTTGGCCGTGCCATCCGGGCTGATGGCCTGCACTGTGGTGGGTGTATCGGCAATAATCCAGTTGTCCGGAAAAACCATGGTGTAACTCAGCAGATCCTGGTAGTAGCGATTACGGTCACTGGCCACGGCTGTATTTTCACCCCAGAGCATGCCTTCCATATGACTTCGAAACACATTGGGATCGGACTCGCGAACCTGATCTGCCGACAACACTCCGGCCTGCGCCACGGCCTGCTGCAAACGCTGGTCGCTGCGCGGGTGTGTGGTGAACAGTCCATGATAGGTTGGCTGGCGCTGGGCCACGCGCACGTTGAAGTCTTCCTGATTTTTTAACACCGACAACACATCAATCATGGCACGTGGGTTGTACCCGGCGTTGTACAGGTACTCGGCACCCAGACTATCTGCTTCCAGTTCGTTTTCACGACCAAAACCACTGACCCCGGCGGCGGCCCAGATGGACCCTATCTGCGCCAGCTCGGAGCCAATATAACCGCTCCCAGTCGCCACGGCGGCAACCACGCCGCCTACCGCTGCTGCAGCGCTGCCCAAGCGGCCACGTGCTTGTTGTTGGATGGCATGCCGGGCAGTGATATGGCCGACTTCGTGAGCCAAAACTGCCGCCAGTTCGTCCTCACTTTTCAGGTACAGCAGCAAACCACGGTTGATATAGACATACCCTCCAGGCAACGCAAAAGCATTAATTTCAGGGCTGTCGATGACCGTGAACGTATATTTCAGATCCGGCCGGTGACTGCCGGCAGCAACGCGTTGACCCACCTCATTCACATAGGCATTAACGCGCTCGTCTTGCACCACGCGCATGGTGGCCATGACTTTGTCGTGTTCTTCCTTGCCAATCTCTAGCTCGCGGTTTTCGCTCATCAATACAATATTGGGAGTGCCCGTGGCCGGATTCACCGCGCAGGCCTGCAGGCTGAGCCAGGTCAGCATCAGGACCATAGCCATCGGGAAGCGCCGCTGAGAAAACACATTACGCATCTGATTAACCCCCTTGTACAAACTGCTTGAGCTGATCGGCAAGGCTGCTGCAGGCATTGGCTTCCACGCGGGCGATCAAGGGGATAGGCACAAACACTGCGGGCATATAGGATTGCCCGGTGGCATCAGCACTGATGGTGCCTACGGCGGTGGCAGACGACACATCCCAGACCCTTGCTTCAAAGCTGGAATCATCTTCCCAGGATCCGAACCCAAAGCAGCCGCCGCCGCCAGGTCCGACCGCACAAGAAATGGAGCCCATGCGGCTGGTGGTTTCGGTTTGGCCATCCAGCCACACGATGTAACGCACACCAAAGCCCGACATGATCTCGGTGACCATCGGTTGCGCCATCAATGCTTGCAGATCTTCACTACGCAGCGGCGCCGTGCGCGGCTCAAACCAGGGGAACATGGCATCCACAAACTGCTGCTCAGGAATCACATTGATTGCGTTGGCGCCGCGCGCCATGCGCTCCCCCACACACTCCACAAACTGGGCGCGGGTTTCGTAGGCAGCACCTTGCCGCCGACCCAGAATCACCACGCTGTCTTCCGAGGTGATACCGGTCGCGCCTTGTCTGAATTCATCGATGGTGGTGGTGGTACAGGCTTGTAACAGTAGTAACAGGCCAAGCGAGGTCATGGACTTGAACCATGCCGACAGCATTGAATGTTGAGCCTTGATGATCATGCTGACTCCCGCTGAAAAATTGTTAAGCGCTATTGCGATAACCGGCGTTGCAACCAATCTCTTACATCCGGTACACCAGTAAATCCTAATGAAAAATTCGATGCCAGATCACGCAACGCAGCAACAGCTGCATCGTTGATGCCGCGCTCGGCGGTGCTGAACGATGAGGCAGTGGCCTTGCCATAGGCGGTCATCACCCAGTCTGCTATATACGAACCATCAGCACCGGTCAGACGCATGTTGTAGCGCACCCAGACCTCATAAGAATCCAGCCGGGTTTTTTGGGGCATGCCCAGCTGAAACTCGTTGATGCGTGGCACAAACACCGCATCTACACCCCGCGCGGCAGCCTCTTCCATCGAATCAAGCACAACAACCCGCTCAAACATGGCGGGCAACACCGTGTTAAACAACACCTCATGAGTGTCACCTGAGGACACCAGATATTCTTCTTCCCCACGATCACTCAGTTCGGTATACACAAAATCACTGAGGCCTTCGCCGTAATAAACGCCCAGCACCAAGGGAATCGCGGGAATGTTGGGGCGCGGATAACTGCCTTGCACATTGACTGTACGCGCGGCGCAGGACGCCAGGCAAAGCAGAATCAACAAGCTGAGCAGCGCGCGTCTGAGATCACCCGATTGAAAACAACGTTTCATCATCGTCCCACCGTTTGTTGTGGCGGCGCGTTTACTTGTCACTGTGCAATTGCTCACCAAACACTCCTGTTGTACTTGTTAAGTCGGGTGCGGCTCTGTTACGTACGTTTATTCGTATGAGTTCAGGCCAACAAAACTGCCACCGTTGCGCTCTGCCAGTTCGCGCATCAGATTGGCAAACCGATAAAGACTATCCTGGTATCTGGGGTCGAGATCAAACAATACCGGAAATCCCACCGCGTGAATACGTACCAGACGACTTCCTTGAGCGTCGGGCTGATTTATTCGATCAACGGTTTCAACCACGCGTGTAATAGAACCCCCTGGTTGAAAGTCGTCTCCAAACACATAAATACTGACTTTCTGTCCCGGCGCATAAAACGTGCTGATCGCTCGGGTAATTCCTTCCACAGGACTACTGTTGCTGAACGGTGCCCAATTGCGCAAAGTGCTGATAATGGCCTGCCTGCGCGCAGGCGTATCAGGAATCCACTGATTGCGATAAGCCGGGAACATATAGTCGCCCATATCGTTCATCACCTGAATGCCTTTGACCTCCGGATAAATATCCAGCACCTCCGTGATCATGGACAACACCCGTGGCCATGCGTTGTAAAACATGCTGCCCGAGGTATCAATAATAAAAATGATGTACTCACTGTCGACCGGTACACCACCAATCACGTTGTTGGTACGGGTAAATTCACTGCCCAACAAGCGCTGCATTTCCGCCGTCAATGACTGACGCGCGATAGCAAGCCGGTTTTCCTCCTCCACACGTTCGTCCGCCATTTCATTGGAGGTTTGATAACGCCCCCGAATGCTGGACATTTCCTGTTGCAAGCGCGCAATCCTGTCTCTATATGCAGACAACTGTTCTCGCCTGGCGTTCAGGTCGCGATTCAAAATAGTGGTTTCACCACGAATCTCGAACAAGGTTTCCTGTAAGGCTGCAATCGGTTGATCCAACTGAATATCAGAGTACTCAAGGGTTACCGGATCAGAGCTTTCTGTAATCAACAACAACAGGATCATGGCGCCAAATCCGCAGGAAATGACGTCGAGAAAGGCGATAGTCGACCCTCCACTGCCTTCGCGCTGCTTTTTCTCGCCCAGTGCCATTATTGATACGCTCCCTTAACAGACCGTTTGGCTTGATACTTTATTGTCAACACCGTCATGGCCAGTCACGTGACGGTGTAATAAAAGACCCACCACTGCTTAGTGCCAACTGCCAGAATGCCGCTGAGGATGCCGGATCACCTTCCATCGGCAACAAAATGGTGTTCACTGGAATGTTTCTTGGCAGGGCTTCCAGTGCGTCGCTAAATAATCTCAAACGATCGCGCGGCGAAATTGTGCTGGCGCTGGACGGTCGACTGCCCTGTGTCGGCAAACTGTCCGTGATGATATAGACATTGTCAGGGCGTGGTGACATGGCCGCAATGGCGCGAAATGCTGCTTCCAGATTATTGCCACCGCCCGCACTGACCAGTTTCAGACGTCGAACAACCTCATTGAGCTCATCCTGATCCGCAACCTCCAGCCATTCATCACCACGTTCCTCCAGCACCGGCTCAACCGACTCGGCAAAAGTCATCACCTGATACTGACTGACCAGTGGTAACTGGCTGCTGATCCATTCCACAATACGCACAGCGCGCTGCCATTTGGGGGCGTTGCGTTTAACCTCGTCGGACATGTTGCGGGTACGAATGATGTTCACCAGTGTGTCATCAAGCATACTCGCAGAGCTATCCAGCAAAATCAGAATTCGGTTGCCACCCAGAAACATACCGGTCAGATATTGCCGATCACCGTCTCCCACAAATTCCCGGCTGCTGGTGCCACGCTCTTCCACCGCGCTGGCTTGCAACCTGAGCAACTCCTCTTCCATGGCTTTGATATCTGCGCGCAGTTGCTCCAGACTTTCTTCAGTTGCCATGGAGTCGCCCTCCATCGCTGCCAGCTGAGACATGAGTTCGTCAAAATCAGTTTGGACGCGCTCTGCCAAGCCTTGCGCTTCAACAACTTCAAGACTGACCCGATTCAAGGTATTGCGCACCTGAAACAGATTTTCCTCGCCTTCGCGCACATCCACTTCAAGCATGGCCACTTCAGCACTCAACAGTGGATCGTTGCGGGTTCGCGCTTCAGTGACGTTATGGTCAATGATCAAAAACAATAAAATCGCCGCGCCAAATCCACAGGACATCACGTCCAGAAATGCCAGACTGATCGGATCAAAATTGCTGCGCGACTTTTTCCTAGCCATGAGCAGCCTCGATGCCTAACACGCGGATACATTGCAATCCATTCACCAAACCAGCGGCGCCAATCTGGTCGCCTGTCTGCAGACTGATACGCTCACTCACCGGTTTTTCATTCACCGTGATGCTCGCGGTATCTGCCGTCAAGATGATGTGGTTGTCCTGTAAATCAATCAAAAACAGACGCTGTTTTGTGCCATTAAGCGTCAGCGTAGATGATGGCGAGGCAAGCACAAGACCCTGCCCGTATTGATGGTACACGGCAACTGGCAGTGGCCATGCAACACCGTCATGCAACAAGTGTGTGGGAGAAGTGGCAGGCGCCTTTGATTGAGTGAGGCCCATATTCGCAGTCGGCGAGACAAGCGATTGACTGCGCTCACTGCGCCCAGCGTCAATCGCAAGTGCATTCAAAAACGGCACTGTGTTGTTTTGATTTGAACTCTGAGTCGCCGCATTCGCAGCTACCCTCAGACACATCTCAGCCAACAGTTCCGGGCTGACACTGTGATGGATCGCCTGCAGACAGTCTTGCAGCCCAGGGATCAACGCTGCCCGATCCGACAATAACACCGGCATCGAGCCTGAAGTGATGATGCGCGCTGCGTGCTGTGCAACCTTTTGGAAAACTGGCTCCAGTGCGTCCAGTACATCACTGAGGCTGATGCGGGCTTGCACGGTGTTTTTATCAGTCTGAATGCGTGCAATCAGTTCCTGTTCACCCGACTGAAAATGCTGCAGCCACTGCGCAATCTGGTTATAGAGTTGTTGCTCCCACGCGGCGCTGTGCTGGGGGTTGAATCGCGACTGCGCCACAAATGAATCGGTGGCGGTTTGTACCAGAATATTGGAAATAGCCGTCCAGCCTGCCCCGGGCACCACACTGACTGCGTCACGCCGCACCGATGCACCATCCGCTTGCAGGCGCGTCAGACTGATCTGGTGCAGCTGCACATCAACGTACAGCAGCTCAGCACCCGACGCTAACTGATGGCTGACACTGACCAGGGCGGCATCCATCATGGCAACCGGCGTAAACGGGCTGTGCTTGAGCACACCGGTCAATACGGCCAGTTGCTCACGACTGAAACTGGCTGGCACCGCAATGACAATTTCGCCTTCAAATCCACTTTCCTGGGCAAGATGCATCAAGTGCCCATGTGCCACATCCGCATAGTGGCGATAATGTGCCACCGGCCGGGTTAAAGGTGTCATGCCCAGTCGGTACCAGAACTCATTGTTGGTGCCCAAGGGGTTCAGGCGACTCTGTTCCGCGGCCTGCTGACCAAACTGTATGTGTTTGCCATTGACCAGCACGTAACCCGGGCTGCTGAACATCAAGCCGTTATGGTTGTACAAACCCAACTGATGGTCATTCAGCTCCAGAACAGCTCTGTTCATGCCGGCAACACCTGTTGTTCGTCATTGCTCTGTCGCACACCGGCGCGCGAACCCGCACGCTCAGGCACCTGCAGATAAGCGATCAGATGATCATTGCAGTAATTCTCGGAATCCAGCACCAGACGGTCCTGAATCAACGACAACTGGTGCAACAGAAACATCAACATGATGCTGGTGACCAGCGCAACAAAGGTTGAGTTGAAGGCCACACCCAGGCTCATGGTGACCCCCATGATGTCACCGTTAACGGCTTGCTGGGCTTGTCCAAGGGCCGTGCCGATGCCGCGCACCGTGCCCAAAAAGCCTATGGAGGGAATGGCCCAGGCGATGTAGCGAATAATGGTCAACTCACTTTCCAAGCGATCTGATTCGCTTTCACAGACGCCGCGTACGGTAGCCGCTGCATCCTGTACGCTGCGCGTCGTTCCAAAGCGATGTAAACCCGATAACAAGGCGCGCGGCAGCAAAAATAACTGTTCATGTGCGGGCAGGGCCTGTACCGGGCGTGCAAACTGACGGGCATCTTCGGGCAGGATACTGGTGCCCGCCGACACCTGCAGGAGTTCGCGTTCGAGCAACGCGCGTTCTTTCATGGTGCGTGAGGCTTTCATACCAATAATGATCATTGCCCAGAAAAACAGGATGATGCAGGTTTCCTGTTCAAAATCGCGCATGATCACATAGATCGATTGATCGGGCACATAACTCTCATCGGCCTGCTGCATGGCTGCCTGTTGTTCCAGAATGATGTCGGCGTTTGGCCTGATCACCGCAACATACACGGCATGAACAATAATAATGACTATCACCAGTGCAAACAGTTGGTAGATGACTTCCGAAAGGTACTTGTGTTTCATGCCTTGCTTCCTGCCCTGCGGCGCCATGTGTCGCCTGTTTGTTTGGATTGGTTATGTCGGATGCTGTGTTGTCTCAAATATCGACTGGGAAAGACACCCCGAGATCCTGCGAAATCTGTTCCGACGGAATAAAGCGGCCCGTGCTGCGCGCCCCTGGCTGTATCGGCTGACTGTCGATGTCCGGCAAAGATTGTTCTGGCGCCTGCGCGGCGCTGTCATCCCCGGAAGGTGCTGCCTGGCTTTGTTCCTGTTCCTGATCTTCTCCAGTAACCGGCTGCTGACTCTGCGCCTGATCTTGTGATGCAGCCTGAGCATACAAGGATACTGTGTATGCGGCTGTGATGATTGTCACGACTACCAGCAGGCTCTGAAAAAACTGTTTGAATCGTTTCATGCTCAATTCCCCAAATACCGAGCCACACGAAAACCAAGATCGTTACGCGCTTCTTCACCGAAGTCGCGGTATGACGGTCTCAACTCCGTCATGGTGCCATGTGCCCAGCTGGAACCTTTAATCGTGCGGTACCGCCCCTCTTCAGGCCCAACAGGATCTGTTTCACGCACACTGCTTAATCCACTCACGGCGCCATAAACATCATGTACCCATTCAGAAACGTTGCCCGCCATGTCATACAATCCAAGTGCTGAAGGCGCAAACAAACCCACATTGGAGGTACCGGCATAGCGGTCATTCATGCCGCGTAGATACTGCCCCAGAAAAGCGGCGGTAGATTCATCAGCAAAGTTCCCGTGTTCGGGCGTCGGGGGCCAGGTGTCGCCCCAAGGGAAACGTCGGGTACCACCTTGCCCATCAGCGCGTGCGGCCCACTCCCACTCCGCTTCAGTCGGCAACCGATATCCATTAGCGTCGGCATTAATACCGGTGACGGCACCCTCTTGAATGATGTAAAACGCTGTCAAAGATTCCTGTGCGCTTAACCAGTTTGCATACAGGGCTGCGTCCAACCAAGTGACTTGCACCGCTGGTTGATTGGGCAAGTCCAGCGAGGTACCTTGCAAAGTCCCGGACGCGTGATCCGCACGGTAGCGTCTGAACTGTTCATTGGTCACCGGATGCAGTGACAGGTAAAACGGTTTGACCATATTCACGTCGCGCAGCGTCTCATTGGCGCGACGTCCCGGCTCACGGCGTGATGAGCCCATGGTATAGGGATAGGGATAAAACAACTGCAAGGTCTGGCCACCTGCGCTAGTGATGACGG
>JAUSPW010000420.1 GCA_030652635.1 Pseudohongiella sp.
ATATCAATACCGCGTGCGGCGCCGGTCTCAGAGAACGTACTGAGCAAGCGTCCATCAGCAGGCCATTGCCAGCTGACACCCTCTACCTGTCGGGTATTGACACTTCCGGTACGACGCGCATCGATAGCAGCCTGTGGTCGACGTCCGGTATCTGGTGCTGTTTCGCCTGCGGGTGCCGCTGGAATTTGCGGCACAGCATCTATGGCAGACGCAGACACTCCGCTTGCACTCAGGCTCAGACGTTGTCCTGGATAAATGGTATAGGGTGTCGCCAGATTGTTGGCCACCGCCAGACTTCGCACATCCATATTATGTGCAAAGGCAATTGAATACAGGGTATCGCCCTGCGCAACCACATGCACAGCGCCTGCTGGTGCTGGTGACTGAGCAGGAATCTGAGCGGGCGCCGATGCACGATTCTGAGCCGGCGCTTCAATTACCGCTTGATTACCAGCGGCCGAAGACTGATTCAAAACCGGCTGACTGGTATTGGCAGGCGCTTGGGTGAGAGCAGGCGAATCACTCACCGCCGGGGATCGCGTCACGTTTGCTCTACTGATGCCAGTTCCCGTTGCAATGGGTCGCACAACGGTTGCTGCGGACCCTACCGCTGCCGGAGCAGCCGTAGTGCTGCCAGAGCCAGAACCAGAGCTTGTGACAACAGGCGCCCGCGTGGTGGCGGGTACAGTTTGACCATCAACGACTATCAGCGGCACTTCACGCTCGAGTCGGCTGCTGCGATCATCCAATGGCGCTTGATAGTCACTGGCGCAACTGGCCAATACCAATACCAAAGACACCATTAGCCAGGGAGTGCGCACAACAGTTCGACTCGCAGTAAAATCAGATGACATAACGTCGTCGCCAAACTTTTTCATTAAACGCCTCTTCAAAAAACCTTGGATGACTGGCGCGGTGGATCAGAACTCACCGCGTTCAAACGCTCATTGCTTGCGGGTCAATCGCGACACGGTTGCAGCAAACACCATTATCACCACAAAACCGGTCAAGGCACAGACCAGAACCGAGGGAATCATCGCGCTATTGCCCGTCATTTCTGAATATGTCCAGGGCATCATGCCCAGACCAGCACCGGGTTCTGTGGATAATCGCCAGGGCCACAATACAACGACCGAGGCCGCCAGCATACCCACAAGAAACGCATAGGTTGCCTGACGATAATAAAAAAACATCAAGGTCAGCACATGCGCAAATGACAACAGGCCAATCGCGCAACCCGCCGCAAACACTAGCACCACATCCAGTTGCAGACCGCGCAACGCGTCCAGCACGTACTCATAGACGCCCAACAGAATCAGAATAAATGCACCGGAAATACCGGGCAGAATCATGGCACAGATGGCAATCGCGCCGCAGAAAAACAGGTAAAGCAGTGAGGTACTGCCTGCTGCCGGATTAATCACTGCCGTCAGCGCGGTCAGCGTGAACCCGAGCAGGAATAACAAGGTTTTGACCACGCTGATAGCACCCATTTCACGGTACAACAACACGCAGGACGCCAGCACCAGACCCAGAAAAAACGCCATCACCAACATAAAATGATTGGCCAGCAAGTACAGCACTGTATTGGCCATCAACACCAGACTGCCCAGAATTCCCAGCCCCAGTGTTAACAAAAAACTACCATTGATGCTGTGCCAGAATGCCTTGAATCCATGCTGGTACAAGACTTTTAATGCCATCGGATTGCAACTGCGCAGCGCACTTAACAGTTGCTCATAGATACCACTGATCACCGCTATGGTGCCACCAGAGACGCCGGGCACGGAATCGGCAATGCCAATTGCCATCCCTTTCAAAAACAAAATAATCCTGTCCCTGACATTCATCAGTACTGCACCTGCCCTACGTACAACGGCACAAAATTCACCGCTTCCAGCACACGACTGGAAAATTCATTACCGGTTCTTTCAATCAGCAGCAGTTCTTGACCGCCACGCTCTGTGCCTACGGGTATGACCAGGCGACCGCCCTCCGCCAGCTGATTTAACAATTCGGCTGGCACGTGCTGAGGTGCTGCTGCTGCAATAATGATGTCAAAAGGCGCATTGTCTGCCCAGCCCAGACTGCCATCATCATGTTTAAACCGTACATTGCGCACCCCAACCAGCGACAGATGTTTGCGTGCCCTTTCCAGCAAAGGCTGAATACGCTCAACTGTCCAGACCCGTTCGGCAAACTGTGCGATCACAGCGGTCTGATAACCGCAGCCGGTACCAATCTCCAACACTCTGGGTACCTTGCCTTGCTCAGGCACACGTGGCCCTAATGCGGCCTCCGTCATGCGCGCTACCACATAAGGCTGAGAAATTGTCTGATTAAAGCCGATCGGCAACGCGGTATCTTCATAAGCCCGCGTTGCCAGCGCTTCATCCAGAAACACATGCCGGGGGATCGTTCTCATCACATCCAGAACGGCCCAGTTTTTGATGCCCTTATCCAGCAATGACGCAATCATGCGCTCCCGGGTGCGTTGCGAGGTCATGCCTATGCCGGCAAGATTGGGTGTATTCACAGGCTTTGGTACTCAATCAGATCATGTAGAACGGCAGTTGCGTAACTGCCCGAGGGCAGTTCAAAAGACAACTCCAGATCAGGCCCCGTTGGGGATTGGTTTTCTAAAAGTCGATAGTGTAATGCCTGAACTGGCAAACGCAAACTGCGCCGACTGGCGTCGACCTGATGCTGCACGAGTCCCTTGGTCAGACCAGCAAAACCTTCGGCAATACCCTGTTCCAATTCAGCACACGCCGCTTGTGGGCATGGCGAGCGCGCTGTCGAACGCCCCCACATCGGGCCGGTAGGATGAATATCCATTTCTGCGATGCGCTGCGTAATGTGTTCATCATCTTCATCGGGCACAAACACACTGGCACTGCCGGCGAGGTTCATGACATCGCCTTCAAGGTATTGATTCCAGGTGCCAGCACCGACGCGCTCGCTCAACACCGCATTAAAAATTGCAGCGCGCGCAGCGGATAACAACAGCCCGCGCTCGGTGGTGTTCTGAGGACGATACTGACGGCTGAACCACGCTTGTGCTTTGTTGATATTGTCAAAACCAAAGCGTTGTTCACCAAAATAATTGGGTACACCTTGCTGCTGAATCTGCGCCAGCGCGGACTCCAGCGCGGTGAGCGCCGGGGCCAAATCAAACGTGTCGGACAGTGGTGTGAGATGCCGCAGTCGGATCACAAAGGCATTGCTACGATGGCTGCCCCGGCGCAACTTGCGACTATTGCGCTCTAAACGCTCGACGTGCAGCTCGTCCGACAGCACCGATGCAAAATCCGGTGTCGCTCGGCCGGGCATGTGCAGACTCAGCCATTGCCGGCACACACCGTGGCGATCTTTTAATCCTGACCAACTGACATCTTTTAGGCTGATTCCGGCAGCGCGTGCCAGGCGTTGTGCAGCTTCCACCGTATTGATGCCAGTTTTGCGGATCAACACCCAGACGTGCTCGCCATCACCAGAGCAGTCAAAACCAAGATGTTCATCAACCATAAAGTCTTGCGGCTGCAATTTGAACGTCGCACGCAATAGCACTGGCCGGGTTCGAGTGAGGTTCACTGGCTTAGTAAAACCACAGCATGTGTTTCCAAACCTTCTTTGCGCCCCACAAATCCCATGCCCTCTGTGGTGGATGCTTTGACGTTCACAGCGCCCATATCAACCTCCAGCAATTCCGCAAGACGTGCGCGCATTTTATTGATATGTGGCGCCATTTTAGGAGACTGCGCCAGTATTGTCATATCGGCATTCACCACCGACCAGCCCTGCGCCTTGATCAGAGCCATCACATGAATTAACAAATTTGCACTGTCGGCATTTTTGTAAGCCTGATCGGTATCCGGAAAATGGCGTCCAATATCACCCAGTGCCAGCGCGCCTAACAAGGCATCACACAATGCATGAATCAGCGCATCACCATCTGAATGTGCCAATAAGCCCCGGTCATGGGGCACTTCAATACCACCGAGTATCAAGGGGCGATTATCCGAGGGTTCGGCAAATCGGTGAGCATCATAACCATGGCCAATACGAAGTTGCATACTGTTGTTATGCTCCAGCGGACAAAAAGGATGAAGGCTGACGGGCTTGCAGAATCCATTCAGCCAGCTGCAAGTCTTCGGGATAGGTAATTTTAATATTATCTTTATGACAGGGAATCAGCTGAATTTTTCCACCAGCACCACCAGCACTCTCGATGGCGGAAGACTCATCTGTCACCGTGATGCCTGACTGAGCACACTGATTCAGGGCGGTCAGCAGCTCTCCTACTCTGAACATCTGGGGTGTACAGGCCGCCCACAACTGGTTGCGATCCACAGTGGCCTGTACGCTGCCATCAGCAACGGCACGCTTGAGGGTATCGGACACCGGTGTCGCCAATAAGGCACCGGACGTTGATGCACCCGCTGCTCCACAATAATCCAGCAAGGCGCGTAAATCCTGTTCTCTAACGCAGGGGCGCACAGCATCATGTACCAGCACCCAGTCATTTTGTTGTGATTGTTCGCTGATC
>JAUSPW010000425.1 GCA_030652635.1 Pseudohongiella sp.
TGCTGAACCCGGCGGTGCTGGCCTACGATCTGGCAACGCCCTTGTTCAGTGACTACGCGTTAAAACTGCGTAGCGTCTGGTTGCCAGATGGCAGCAGCGCCAGTTACACCGCATACGGCAGTGTTGAATTTCCGGTTGGCACCATCATCAGCAAAACCTTCTATTACCCGCGCACATCAGCTGCACCCCAAGACCTGAGTGCCGTGCAATGGACGCAGGATGCGCTGGTGGGTTTTGATGGCGAAAAACTGGATCTCACACAGGTCAGACTGATTGAAACGCGTTTGCTGGTGCATCAGGAAAGTGGCTGGCAAGCCCTGCCGTATGTCTGGAATGACGAACAAACCGATGCCCGCCTGCAGATCACCGGCGACATCAAACGCCTCACGCTGCATCGTGACGATGAGGCGCAGGCGTTTGCCTACGTGGTGCCCAACCGCAACGAGTGCGCGTCCTGCCATCAGCTAGATCAAAACAGTGACGGACTGTCCCCCATAGGGCCATCGGCGCGCAATCTGAATCGTCTGATCAGCTTTTATCCTGAAGGTCCTGCCAATCAACTCGAAGTTTGGCAGGCCCGCCAGTGGTTAAGCGGCTTACCCGCACGCGAACAGCGCCCGATGGCGGCTTTGTGGGCGCCAGATCAAGCGCTGACCCGCGAGCAGAATCTTGAGCAGCGGGCGCGCACCTATCTGGCTGTCAATTGTGCACATTGCCATCAACGCGGTGGCAGCGGCGACACCTCAGGCTTGTTTTTAAATGCTGAAGAAACCGACGCCACCCGACTGGGTTTGTGCAAACCGCCAGTTGCTGCCGGGCGCGGTACCGGGGGGCATCGTTTTTCAATCGAACCGGGCCACCCTGAACAATCCATTCTCAGCTACCGCATCTTCAGTGACGAAGTCGGCGTGCTGATGCCGGAAGTGGGGCGCAGTCTGGTGCATCAGGAGGGCCTGGCACTGGTAAACGCCTGGATACGAGACATGCCCGGGGATTGTCGTTAAGTGAACGCTTCAGCCGAGGTTATCCTGCAGGCTGAAAAGCTGTGCAAGATTTACAGCATGGGTGACATTGTTGTTAATGCCCTGAAAGACGTAGACCTGACATTACACCGCGGCGAGTTGCTGGTGTTGCTAGGCGCGTCCGGCAGTGGCAAGTCAACCTTGTTAAATATCCTCGGTGGATTGGATGTACCCAGCACAGGTCGCCTGTTGTATGCCAATCAGGATCTGACCAAAGCCAACGATCATGAACTCACTTTGTATCGCCGGGAACATGTAGGTTTTGTGTTCCAGTTTTACAATCTGGTCTCCAGTCTGACCGCACGCGAGAACGTAGCGCTGGTCACTGACATCGCACGTAACCCCATGAAACCGGAAGAAGCGCTGGCGCTGGTGGGCCT
>JAUSPW010000429.1 GCA_030652635.1 Pseudohongiella sp.
TGTACAAAAAATGATCCCTCCGTCCCCTATCAAGGAGCCGGAGTTTTCAGAGCTTTATAAAATGCATCACACTTTGCGCCCTGGTTCTCGGGCGACTGGGTCATCAGCGATACCACCGGGATCACAACAAGCGGGACCAGTGTGGTGAAATAGGCAGCGACGTCTGTTTCCCACTTCAGGAAGAGTGTATTGGCTGCCCAGGCGATCAGGCCAAGACCGTAGCCTGAGGCGATGCCCCAGAACACACCTTGCTCAGTGGTTTTACGCCAGTAAAAGATAAATCCAATGGCGAGCGCGGGTGGGACCACCATGGCAAAACCCAGCAGCAACAGCTCCAGCACGGAACTGATCGGCAACAAGCACGCCAAGACCCCTGCAAAAAGTCCATAAATCACGCTGGTCACGCGATAGGCCTTGAGTTTGCGTTTGGGTTCATAGGTTTTGGAGGCGGGAATCCAGTCATTTACAAACAGTGTTGCGCTGGACAGCAAAATCGGGCCGCCCGAGGAAATCAAGGCTGCCAGCACCGCAGCTATAGCCACGCCACCAATGATGGGGCCGGTATCTGTCGCGATGCGGGTGATGGTGGCGTAACTGGTGATGCCACTGTCAGTGCCATATTTGGCAACTGCTTCAATGCCGATGATGGATGCCAGAATGGGCATAATGGCAGCCAACACACCGGCCATCAGGAAAGCAGGGATCAGCAGGTTTTCTGTTTTAGCAGAGCTTGAGTAGTTGACGTACACCGATGCGGCTGGCGTATGAATCACTGCTGAGAAAAACATGGCAATAATTGGGAACCAGCCCAGTCCAACAAAACTCCACCAGCTTGCAGGATTCACTTCCGAGCCCGCCAGTGCCACATCTACCTTTTCTTTGATTCCACTGATGCCACCCAATTCCGCGCCCGCAATGATGGCGACAGCACTCAGGCCCAGCGTAACAACAAGCACGTGAATCACGTTGGTTGCAGAGGCACCACGCAACCCCGAGAAAGTAGTCGAGCAGATAATAATCACCGCACCAATCATGATGGCCAGTTCGCGGTTAATACCAAACACCGCGCTGATGATTATGCCGACCAGCAACGGTTCCAGAATATTGATGATGAGGTATTCGGTCTGCACACACAGGCTGGTCAACCAGCCGTTTCGGGAACTGTCATGGCGTCGCACAAACAATTCGCTGATCGTGGTCAGACGTAGGCGTCGGTAGGGCACCGCAAAAAACAAACCCACCAATGCCAGCGCCAGTAATGAATTCACGCCGTACCACATGTTCCACACACCGGTATTCATGGTGTCACCTGCCACACCATAGGTGCCCGCCCCGCCTATTCGCGTACCGGCAATACCGGCAGCAATCAGCCACAGGCCCATACCGCCGCCGCCGATGGCCCAGTCGTCAGAGCTTCTGTTGCGTTTGGTCAGCCAGACGCTCACCAGTGTGATAAGTGCCAGATAAACGAGAATTGTGATGCCTGACAGATTCATGGGAATCCCCCCCGGAATTTCCTTGTTGTTTTGATGTGTTTTTTGATCTTGTTTGGATCAGAGGCCGCGCGCGGCGGCCGATTGTATCGACCAGCCGTTCGGTTGTTAACAGTTATTTTGGTTCTGCGGGAAGTATGTTCAGTTGTGACAGGATTTCGCGAGTGATAACAAGACGTTTCGGGACAAACGAGTCATCCGGATTCTGAGCCAGTAGCAAGGTGGCAAAAAAGTACACATTATCGTTCTTCTCAACCCAGCCTACCCACCAGCCGGTGTTTTCGCCATCACCTACCTGGGCAAGACCGGTTTTAGCACGCAGTTTGTATGACTCAGTGTCTTCCATCAGCGCGATATCTTTGACCGTGCGGATCACCTCGGGTCGGAACGGTAATTCATTGTTGTACAAGCGCAGCAAAAACTCGATCTGTTGACGCGGGGTAATACGTAAATCACCGCTCAGCCAGAAAGTCTCAAGACCACCGTCCATATGCATATTGCCGTATCCGGCTTCACGCAGCAGCACACCCATACGGCCGGAGCCGATTTCACGTACCAGGTGTTGATAATGCGGCACGGATGAAATCCTGAACGCATCACGCAAACTCATGTCAGTATTGGTTTCCAGACGACCGCGTGTCACGCCATCCCAGGGGATAATTTCATCTGCAGCATGGATCACCCGTGTCTCCAGTGCGACCAATGAACTGAACAGTTTGAAGGTTGATGCCGGCAGAGCCTCTGTATCCACCAGTTCTGCATGTCCTGCCATCCAGCGCTGATTATTCAGATCATAAATCAGCGTTGTGCCTTTGAAACCACTCGCATCCAGCACCGCCCGCGCCGCCGGCAACTCCTCAACCTCAGGTTGGGCATGTAATAAGCTTGCACCAGAAAGCAAAATAAAAGCGGTAAAACACACACGACGCAGCATCAGCTAACTCCCAATAATCAGGGGTAAGAGTGTAGGCGCAAATATGCCCAGGCGGAAAGGGTGGCTAAGAATTTAAATTGATGCGGGAGGGGGCACCATCAGACGAAGAGGTAATCGGGTATGGTAATCAGTAGCCGCGGCTACTGATTACCATGACCGGTAGACGATCAAAAATGATCAAAGAGCCGATTCAATATACGCATCTACTGCCCGCTCCAACACCGGCAACGGCACCACGCCCAAGCCCAGCACCACGTTATGAAACTGCGCAATTTCAAACTTGTCACTCAACGCTGCCCGCGCTTTCTCTCGCAGTTCAGTGATACGCAGCTGGCCCACCATGTAGGAGGTAGCCTGCCCCGGCATCACCACATAACGTTCAATTTCACTGGCTTCAATGCCAAAGTCGATGGCTTGTTCGCGCGTCCAGCCCTTGGCATGCAGCCCGGTATCAACCACCAGTCGGCGCGCGCGAAACAATGCTGAATCCAGCTGTCCTAACAAACCTTCAATGTCACCCTCGTACCAGCCGTATTCGTTTGCCAGTTGCTCCGCGTACAAAGCCCAGCCCTCACTGCTGGCTGCACTGCCGCCAAAAGCGCGCGTCTGCATGAATTTGGGCAGATTGGGATCTTCACCCACCAGCGCAATCTGGAAGTGATGGCCAGGCACGGTCTCGTGGTAAACCAATGAGCGCAGTGCAAAGTTGGTCAAACGACTTGGACGCAGGGGCATCTGGAAGATGCCAGGGCGTGAGCCATCCAGAGGTGGCGCAGTATAGGAGGCCGCCGCGTTATCCCAGCGAAAGCGCGGGTATGGCTGGGCGATCACATCCGCTTTGGGCATACGATCAAACAATCCACTTGCTGAGCGCACCAGCGCGTCCGCCAGCATCACATCAATGTCACGCATGATCTGTTCCCGACCAGCGTCATCATTGCTATAAGCCAGGCGTTCACGCAAGGTCGCAACGCGGTCCTGAATGCTGCCGTCCGTCAAACCGAGTTGACGCAACAAACCATCCATCTCGGCTTCAATACGTGCCACTTCGCGCAGGCCGATTTCATGAATCTCATCGGCGGTGTAATCCGTTGTTGTGTAGCGTCGAAGCTGGTAGGCATAAATGGCCTCGCCATTAGGGAAGCGCCACAATCCAGCATCAGCCGTGGCGCGTGCCTGTTGCGCCTGCAAGGTGTCAATGGCTGATTGCCAGGCGGGGTAGATCTCTTGCTGCACGATCGCCGCAGCGCGATTTGCGTACTCGGTGCGTTGTGCATCCGTGATATCGGGAAGATTGGCAGTTTTACTGACCAGCGTAGTCGTCAGCGGGTTGTCCTGCGCGCTGCCGACCACAAAACGCGACATTTGTTCGAGTGTGGCGTTCAGGATAAAAGAGGGAGGAATCACCCCGCGCTCAGCCATCAACCGGGATTGGGCCAATGCTTCCGCCATGCGATCATCAACCTGCTGTAACCGCAGCAGATAGTTATCCATGTCACTGAGTGAGCGCAGCGGGTGAACCACTGTCAGTTGATTGATCAGATTGACGTTTGCGCCGCTCATTTGCTGCAACGGAAAGTCGAAGTCTTCAAAGGGTTCGCCCTCAACGATCATTTGCAGTTGCCATTGCATGACTTCGGCAGAAATTCGCAATGAGTCCGGCAAGGAGTTCAAATCAAATTGCGCCAGTTCTTGCAAACCACGTCTGGCGCGCTCGAGTTGCGCCTGTCGCTGGGCAGGGCCCATGGGTGTCAGTTGTTGTTCCAGTAGTCGTTGTTCTTCGCCAGTGAAATAACCGGTGCTGATCGCCAGATTGGGGTTGGCGCGAACCCATTCAGCAGTAAAACTCTCAAAAAACTCCTCGATGGGTAACGGCTGCGCATGTGCCAGAGAGACGGCCAGCGGGAGGGCGCACATGTATTGTGCAAATGATCGTAAGGAGGATCGTACAGACTTGTTCATGCCTTGCTCCGAAAAATGAGGGCCACTTAATATAATATGATATTTAACAAGCAGTTAGTGAGCCAGAGTTGACGTCAAGAACGGAGTTGATCAAAAAATGATCCCTCCGTCCCCATGCCGCACCATGCCGCATGATACAACGAGATGCTAGGCTTTGAACCTTACATTCTGCTGCACCAGTCTGAGATGTGCATCTACCGCCTGCCACAGAGACAGGGGTTGCAAGATGCTGATTTGAAACGGCATCTGCACCAGCCAGCGCGCAAACCACTGCACACTGTCTGTGCTGGTGTTCATCAGTAGCCCATCATCTTGTTGTTGCAGCAGGCCCTCCAGGCCGTGCAGATAAGAGGATGCGCTGGTCATATCCGTATGCAGAATCAAGCTGACCGGATACTGCCTGGGCATGTTTTGCATGCTCTGATTCAAATGTGCCGCTGCATCAAACTCAGCGGGTCGCAAGAAGCTGTGGCTGAGCGCAATGACATTACTCAGGCGATCCAGACGGAAGGTACGTAGCGCTGCGCGCAGATGACAATGTCCCACCATGTACCAATGACCGCGGCGGAATACGATGCCATAGGGATCAACTTCACGCAGTTGTGGCTCGCTGCTTTCCGTTTGATAACTAAAGCGCACCCGTTGTTGTGCGTGCGCAGCATCAGTGAGCCGCAGCAGATCCTCTTTGTTATCCGAACCGTGCGCTTTTGGCAGGATCAGGCTGGCGCTGTTACTGATGGCGCGCACCCGTCGCTTTAAATTGCCCGGCATCACGCGCTCCAGTTTGGCTTGCACACTGGCAATGGCGGGTGCATTTTCCGCGAGTCCAAGTTGATTGGCGGCCAGTAGTCCCAGGGCAATCGCCAGCGTTTCCTCATCAGTAAACATCATCGGCGGCAGTTTGAAACCTGCCACCAGTTTGTAGCCACCATAACGGCCCTGTTCGGTAACAACCGGGATGCCCAATTCTTCCAGCGCGCTGATGTATCGCCGCACGGTGCGATTATCCACCAGCAGGCGCCGTGCGATCTCGGGACCCGACATCAAACCATGTGTTTGCAGCAGTTCCAGCAAGGTAAGTACACGCGTGACGGGTTTTGACATGACTTGTTCCGTAGTGAGTTTGGACTGGCAAGAAAAGATGCCCACAGCCTACAAACTAAACAGGACAGAAAATGACCTATTTGGTTTGTATTGTGCCCTTGTCGACACAAACTCTCCACAACAAACAAAAGGATAAAACAACATCATGGCAAAGCTGACTTTTTATACAAACCCTTACTCTCGCGGTCGTATTGTGCGTTGGATGCTGGAAGAAACCGGCGCGGCGTATGATCTTGAGATCATGACTTTTGGCGGCAATATAAAATCGCCTGCATATCTGGCTATCAACCCGATGGGCAAGGTGCCCGCCATCAAACACGGCGACACGGTGGTCACCGAAGTAGTTGCCATCTGCGCCTACCTTGCCGATCAGTTTCCCGAAAACAAATTGGCACCTGCGCTTGATAGTGTGTTGCGGGGCACCTATTACCGCTGGCTGTTTTTTGCAGCGGGTCCGCTTGAAATGGCAATGACTGCCGAGGCATACAACTGGGACATCAATGAAAAAAATGTGCAATCCGTTGGCTGCGGATACATCTCAGACACAGTAAACACCTTAGAGATGGCACTTAAAAACGGGCCGTACGTCTGCGGCGAACAATTCACTGCGGCAGATCTGGTGTTATCCAGTTATATCGGGTGGGAAATTTCGCAAAAGAACCTGGAAGCCAGGCCGGTGTTTGTTGACTACGTTAGCCGCTGCGAAGCCCGGCCGGCTGCAATCCGCGCCGGCCAGCTGGACGACGCGTTGATCAAATAACATCAAGACGTGCGGAATCCCCCCACAGGCAGCCCCGGAAACACAACATCATGCACAAGGGATGTTGAAAATCCCATGTGAGACTGCAGGATTTCGGCGATCAGACTACGCAGGTCATTGGTCGGCTGCAAATCACGCCCCTCACGCAGGCTGCTCTCGGTAAGACCTGGCCATGGCCCCAGCACTGCGGGCCGTGAGCCATACTTGATCAGACCGCCACCCGCCAGAAACGCCACGCTGGCCGTACCATGATCGGTGCCCTGCGAGCCATTGACGCGCACGGTTCTGCCAAACTCCGTCATTACAATCACGACTGTATTCTGCCAAGTGTTACCCAGACCTGCTTTTAATTGTGTGATGCTGGTATCCAGTTCGGTGAATTTGCGTTGCAGAATGCCTTGAGCCCCACCCTGATTGGCATGGGTGTCCCAGCCATCATT
Source organism: Pseudohongiella sp. (assembly GCA_030652635.1). Classification (GTDB taxonomy): domain Bacteria; phylum Pseudomonadota; class Gammaproteobacteria; order Pseudomonadales; family Pseudohongiellaceae; genus Pseudohongiella. The sequence goes on from JAUSPW010000429.1 coordinate 6,694, forward strand.
CTCCAGCACCACAATATTCGGACCGTCCGCCGCGTTCAGGAAACTGGCGGCTGCATCCACCAGTGCCGTAAAGCCCTGGGGTGCGCGTGTGCCGCCCATCGCGGTACCAACGATGTCGCGGGCGTTGAGCGCTTCCTGCAAACGTGGTCCCAGAAAACTGTCGTTGTTGTACAGACTTTGCAAGCGACTGAGTGTGTCATCGTTGATCGCAGGCAACACAGCTGGCGCCCACGAACCCACGCTGGCTTGACCTCTCAGTATCAGCGGCACAGATTGCCCAAGCGCCATGGCTTGTTGTTGAGACTGAAACTGGATGGCGCGGTTCAGCCAGCCCGAAGGGTTGCTTTGTGCGGTTTCCAATCCGCTCTCAAGCACATTTTGACCATCAAAGTGAGAACGTTCCCGGTATGCGCTGGCAACCGCATGGACAATGCCCAGCTCGCCAGTTTGCTGCAACTGATACAAGCCACTGAACGCTGGATGCAGCGCAAAGTAATTATCCAGTTTCAACAGTGTACTGTCGGCAGGAATGAGCGCAGCGCGGTACCCGTTCAGTGCAGAATCCCCGTAAGGGATGACGGCAGATAGACCATCCATGGCGCCCCGCAGAATGATGACAGCGAGTTTGTTTTCGCCTGAAATTGCACTGTTTGCCCAGCTCAGGCCGGGCAGGCTACCTGCGCCGGCCAGCATCGTAGCGGCTTTGATAAACTGGCGACGGTTGATACCCCGACTGGGTTTACTTGACATATCAGGCCCTCCACTGGAATTGCGGGCTGGCGAGTAACAAGGCCAGTGCCTGGGTTTTGCTTTCAGCGCGTCGTATGGCAAGTTGCAGTGCGGTGTTTTCAGGCAAAATGAGGGCGACAAATTCGCGCGCATCAAAATCAGGCCCAACGGCACCCGCCACCATGTTAATAAACTCCACGCGTTTCATCAGGGCATCAGGCCCACCCCAGTGTTCTGCCTGCTCAGGCCATCCGGCCGGAGAAGGCGCGGTAAACGGACGCTGATTAAAGCTGCCCAGCGTATCGTTGAGGATGCCCAGCACATCATCACTGAGCGGAATGCCCGGCAGCGCCCGCGCAGTGGAGACCACAAAGTCTTCAGCACTTTTTAGTTTTGACATGGCGGGATCCCATGCATCGTCCAGTTCTACTAGTGCCTGATGAACACGAGGCAGATCGCCATTTGTATCTCTGAACACCTGCGCCAATTTAGTAATGGCTGAAGCAGGTGGTTGATCAGCAATAAAATGTCTGGCCAGTTTGCTGGCAACGAACGTGGCGGTTGAGGGATGCCGGGCGAGATCTCTGATAGCGGTTGTTGCCTGTTGTAGACCAGTATCCGCGTAGGTTTTCCCCAGCAATTGCTGCGCGCCCGGTTCGTGTAAAAGTGAGTAATAAAAAAAGCTGCCTGCCGGGGACTGAGGATCGGGCCTGGAACCATTCTGAGCAGGCAGATTGACATTCCATCCAGTCAGCATGCGCGCCAGAGCGATAACATCGTCCTGAGCATAACCACCATCCACGCCCAAGGTGTGCAGTTCCAGCATTTCACGGGCGTAGTTTTCGTTTATTCCGCGATTGCGTTGTCTTCCGGCCGGTGAGTTGGGGCCAAACGAGGCGGTATTGTCCAGATAGGTCAGCATGACAGGGTGCATTGCAACACCCAGCAACATGTCTTCAAAGCGGCCATTCATATTGGCGCGGATGGCTTCGTTTTCATAAGCCAGCCCCGCATACAGCAAGCTGGGTTTGTTGTTGGCCAGAGAGACGCTGAAATGGTTAGACCAGAACCGGACCAG
>JAUSPW010000431.1 GCA_030652635.1 Pseudohongiella sp.
GTACCAAATGCATCCATCACAAAAATGTCGCACATCGCTGCATACTGCTGAGACAAGGCATCGCTGTTGTCATTTTCGCCGACATTGATACGGACATTTTCCAGCAACACCATTTCGCCCGCTGCGGGTTCTGCTGCTGCAGGGTTGTCCAGATAATCCTGCACCAGCCGCACGTGGCACCCCAGCAGTTTTTCGAGATGCGCAGCAACCGGCGCCAGCGATGATTCCGGCTGCGCTGACATCGGCTTGCCTTCTTCAGGCCGCCCGAGATGTGACATCACCATCAGTCTCGCGCCTGCATCAATCGCCATTTTTAATGCCGGCAAGGCTGCAACAATACGCGTGTCATTCACAACCTGACCGTTTTTAACCGGTACGTTCAAGTCTTCACGGATCAGTACGCGTTTGCCTTTGAGATCCATATCTTGCATGCGTTCAATTTTTTTCGAAGGTGTGGTCATGGTTTCCTTGTCATCTCCCAGTACAGTCTTAATCCGAATCGAGTTGATAGATTACATTGGCAACATCCAGCATGCGATTGGCATACGCCCATTCATTGTCAAACCAGGCCAGCACCTTGATCAGGTGTTGCCCACTGACACGCGTCTGGCTCAGATCCACAATCGCCGAGCGCGGATCATGGTTAAAGTCGCATGATGCCAGCGGTTCATCTGTGCACGACAACACATTGCGAACCGAGACCAATGCGGCCTGTCTGATTGCTTCGTTTACTGATGCCACACTGGCATCCTTGCGCACAGTCACCGTCAGGTCTATCGCAGAGACATTGACCGTCGGTACCCGCATCGCCTGTGCGGAAAAACGTCCATCCAGATGCGGCAGTATTCGCCCGATGCCTTTGGCAATTTCTGTGTCCACCGGAATAATCGATTGCACCGCACTGCGTGTTTTGCGCAGATCCTGATGATGGTAAGCGTCAATCACTGGCTGATCATTCATTGCCGAGTGAATCGTGGTAATCACCCCGTAGTCAACACCAAAACAGTCGTCCAGTGCTTTGATGACCGGCACCACACAGTTGGTCGTGCACGATGCACTGGAAATGATGCGATGCTCACGCGCCAGTGTCTTGTCATTAATACCGTAAATGATGGTGGCATCAACATCACTCTGCGCTGGTTGCGAAAACAACAGTCGTCCTGCGCCTGCAGCAATATGTTGCTCAGCGGTTGCACGATCACTGAAACACCCACTGCATTCCAGCACCAGATCCACATCGAGTTCTGCCCATGGCAAACCTTCAATGCCGCGATGAGACAGCAACTGTACCGACTGCCCGTTTACCCGCAAACGATCGGATGCCTCCAGCGTAACCTCGCCGGCAAATCGGCCATGTGTGCTGTCATACCGCGTCAAGTGCGCCAAACTGCGCGCATCCGTCAGATCGTTGATGGCCACAATCTGCAATCCGGGCAGATCAGAGCGCTCATGCAAAGCCCGCAGCACACAGCGACCGATGCGACCATATCCGTTGATTGCCAGCCTGAATGGCTTTGACATCACCTACTCCGATCAGTCGCCTGATGTTCAGGCTAACAGCGCCTTTGCCCGCGCAACAATGTTGTCTGCCGTGAATCCAAATTCCTTCATCAACACACCACCGGGTGCAGATTCACCAAAGCGCGTCATGCCAATGATGGCTCCATCCAGCCCGACATACTTGTACCAATAATCTGCAGCTGCTGCTTCCACCGCAACGCGCTTGCGTACTGCAGATGGCAGAACCTGTTCGCGGTAAGCCGCATCCTGCGCCTCAAACACATCCGTGCTGGGCATGGAAACCAGACGCGCTTTAGTGCCTTGATCCTGCAATGTTTTAACGGCATCACGCGCAATACCGACTTCAGATCCGGTTGCAATAACAATGATGTCGGGTTGGCCGCTGCACGCTTCCAGCACATAGGCGCCTCGACTGATGGCGGCAACCTGATCTTCAGTACGAGACTGATGGGGCAAGTTCTGACGGGAAAACACCAACGATGTCGGGCCATCGTGGCGCTGCAACGCATGTTTCCAGGCCACCGCTGTCTCTACTGCATCCGCGGGGCGCCAGACCGACATGTTTGGCGTGGTGCGCAGGCTGGCCAGCTGCTCGATCGGCTGGTGGGTCGGTCCGTCTTCGCCCTGACCAATTGAGTCGTGGGTATAGACATTGATAACCTGCTGCTTCATCAGGGCAGACATACGCACGGCATTGCGCGCATATTCCATAAAAATCAGGAAAGTGCCACCGTAAGGAATGAATCCGCCGTGAAGGGCAATGCCATTCATGATGGCACTCATGCCAAACTCACGAACACCGTAATAAATATAGTTTCCGTCAGCGCGGTCGCTCAGCGGCACGCTGCCTTTCCACATGGTGAGGTTGGAGCCGGCAAGATCTGCCGAACCGCCAAGCAATTCCGGCAAGAATTCACTGAACGCAGCAATGGTATTTTGTGAGGCTTTACGTGACGCAATGTTGTCTGCTTTGGCTTGTGAGGCCGCGATAAAGTCGTTGGCACGTTGCTCAAAATGGCCGGGCAACTCGCCCTTCATACGTCGCACAAATTCCATCGCCAGTTCCGGGTAAGCTTCTTCGTAGCGTACCACCGCTTCTTTCCAGCGCGATTCAGCCTGAAATCCACGTTCCCGCGCATCCCAGTCCATTTTGATGGGAGCAGGGATATCGAATGCTTCATGTGACCAACCCAGTGCCTCACGTGTTGCTGCAACCTCGGCCGCACCCAACGGTGAGCCATGGACATCGGAGGTGCCTGCTTTGGCGGGCGAACCAAAACCAATCACCGTCTTGCAACGGATCAGGGTTGGTCGGGATAAGTCACTGCGTGCGGCGTCAATCGCAGCGATGATCTGCTGGGGATTGTGCCCATCGGCAGATAATACCTGCCAGCCATAGGCCTCAAAACGCTTGGTGGTATCGTCAGTGAACCAGCCTTCGATGTCGCCATCAATCGAGATGCCGTTGTCGTCATAGAACACAATCAGTTTGCCCAGTGCCAGGGTGCCGGCCAACGAGCAAACTTCGTGAGAAATACCTTCCATCAGGCAGCCATCACCGGCAAACACGTAGGTAAAGTGATCAACAATGGTGTGCTCAGGTTTGTTGAACTGCGCGGCCAGGGTTTTTTCAGCAATTGCCATCCCCACACCGTTGGCCAACCCTTGACCCAGCGGGCCAGTGGTCGTTTCAACACCCGGCGTATAACCATACTCGGGGTGACCCGGGGTACGAGAATGCAGTTGTCGAAAATTCTGCAGCTCCTCAATCGGAAGATCGTATCCACTGAGGTGCAACAATGAATAAATCAGCATGGACCCATGCCCATTGGATAACACAAAGCGGTCCCGATTCAGCCATTGCGGATTGCCTGGATTATGCGAGAGGTAATCACCCCACAATACTTCAGCGATATCCGCCATCCCCATCGGGGCACCCGGGTGACCGGAATTGGCTTTTTGGACGGCATCCATGCTGAGGGCGCGGATAGCATTGGCGCGTTCTCTGCGCGTGGTCAGTCGGGTCGACATTCGTGGGGCTCCTGTACAGAGTACTGACTTTGAAAAGCGCGTATTTTCCCGCACCTGAGCACAAGTTTCCACTTGTGTTTCCAAACCAGCAAAAAGATCTATATCAAAATATTTTGATAT
>JAUSPW010000434.1 GCA_030652635.1 Pseudohongiella sp.
AGCGTGCCAGGGTAAGTCTCCAGCGCAAGGTTCAATGCCTCGATTGACTCCATATCAAGGTGGTTGGTGGGTTCGTCCATGATCAACACATTGGGGTTAATCAGACTGAATTTGCCAAACAACATGCGTGCTTTTTCGCCACCGGACAGAACCGGTAAGGTTTTATTAACATCGTCGTTTGAGAACAACATCCGGCCAAGCGCCGAGCGCACCAGTTGCTGATCGCCTTTTGTCCACTGCTTCATCCAGTCAAACAGGCTGATTTCTTCTATAAATTCGCCGCCATGATCCTGAGCAAAATAGCCTATATCAGCCTGTTCTGCCCATTTCAGTTTGCCGGTATCCAAAGGTACTTCTTGCATCATACAACGCAGCAGCGTGGTCTTACCCGCACCGTTAGGGCCAATAATAGCAACCCGCTCGCCAGCTTCAATTTGTAAACCCAGCTTGGAGAACAAAGGTTTATCAAACGATTTGCCTGCGTTTTCCATGATCAAGGCTTGTCTGTGCAGGCGCTTGTTCTCTGTAAACCGGATGTAAGGGCTGACGCGACTTGAAGGTTTGACGTCTTCCAGTTGAATCTTTTCAATCTGACGGGCACGAGAGGTTGCCTGCTTGGCCTTGGACGCGTTGGCAGAAAAGCGGCTGACAAACGCCTGGAGTTCAGAAATCTGGTTTTTCTTTTTGGCGTTCTCACTGAGCAGGCGTTCACGGGCTTGCGTCGATGCCATCATAAAATCATCGTAATTGCCTGGGTAGACACGCAATTCACCATAATCCATGTCCGCAATATTGGTGCAGACTGCATTCAGAAAGTGGCGGTCGTGCGAAATGATAATGATGGTGCTGTTACGTTGGCTCAGTATCTGCTCAAGCCAACGAATGGTATTGATATCGAGGTTGTTGGTAGGTTCGTCCAACAGCAATACATCAGGATCGGAAAACAACGCCTGAGCCAGCAATACACGCAGTTTCCAGCCCGGCGCTATCGAACTCATCAGCCCGGTATGTTGTTCCAGTGGAATGTCCAAGCCTAACAATAACTCGCTGGCACGCGATTCGGCGGTATAACCATCCATCTCGGCAAACGGCTCTTCGAGTTCGGCAACAGCCATGCCGTCAGCTTCCGTCATGTCTTCGAGCGCATAAATCCGATCGCGCTCTGATTTGATTTTCCACAACTCTTCATGGCCCATGATGACGGTATCGAGCACCGTAAACTGTTCATAAGCAAACTGATCCTGGCGCAACTTTCCCAGACGCACATCCGGTTCAAGCATCACCTGGCCGCTGGTAGGCACCAAATCGTTGCCGAGAATCTTCATAAATGTGGACTTGCCACAGCCGTTGGCACCAATCAAACCATAACGTTTGCCTTTGGCGAATTTGACGGACACATTCTCAAACAGAGGTTTGGATCCGAACTGCATGGTGAGGTTAGCGGTGGAAATCACGGAAGACTCGATGCTGGCGATAAATTAAGGCGCGCATACTAGCAGAAACTGTGCTCAAAAGGCATCGCAGCGTTTTCATCAGGGTGACATGCGTTGTTATTGTTATTCAGTTGCGACTGTGGAAACATTCAGGCAGACAATTCACCGGGGATTTAATTATGGTACGCATGATCACTCTGGCTGTTTCAGCAGCTTTCCTGATTGCCTGCTCTGGCAACGACAATGATCCCGGCGATACAACAGCCACGGGCATGGTCGCTGAAACGCAGATGCCTGAAAGCCAACTTCAAGCGACAGAGATTGTTACTCGCAATGTGGGTGATATCCGCATTGATTACAAAAAATATGTGCTGCCAAACGGCTTGACAGTGCTGCTGCACGAAGACAGGTCAGATCCGCTGGTCCATCTCAACGTCACCTACCATGTAGGTTCAGCGCGCGAAGAACCGCAGCGCTCTGGGTTTGCACATTTTTTTGAACACATGATGTTCCAAGGCTCAGCCAACATTGGTGACGATGAGCATTTTCGAATTGTGACGGAAAGTGGTGGCACGCTGAACGGCAGCACTAACGCCGACCGTACCAACTATTTCCAGACCGTGCCCGGCAATCAGCTTGAAACTGTCTTATGGCTGGAAGCCGATCGCATGGGCTTTTTGCTGGAGGCCGTAACACAAGAGAAATTTGAAAACCAGCGCGCCACCGTTAAAAACGAACGCGGTCAGAATTATGATAACCGGGCATACGGTCTGGTTTATGAAAAAACACTGGCTGCGCTCTATCCCTCAGGGCACCCCTATTCATGGCCGGTCATTGGCTATCTCGATGATCTAGATTCCGCCACTCTGGATGATCTGAAACACTTTTTCCTGCGCTGGTACGGCCCCAACAATGCGACGCTGATCATCGCTGGCGACTTCGAAGAACAGGCAGCATTGGCGTTGCTTGATAAATATTTTGGCAGCATTCCCCCTGGCCCAGCCGTAGAAAGGGTAGTGCCTGAAGCGGTGACACTGGATAATGACCGATACATCTCGTATGTTGACCGTTATATCCGCTTCCCGATGTTGTCGATTTCATTTCCGACAGTCCCATATTCTCACCCGGATCGCACCGCACTCGCCGCATTGGCCAGCATTATTGGCAACGGCAAAAACTCATTATTTTATAAGCAGTTTGTGGTCAACAATCGTGCAATTGCGGCCAGCGCCTCGCATAGTAGCCTGGAGTTGGCCGGCAGCTTGCGGTTTGACGTGCAACCTTATCCTGGTGCAGAACTCGCCGAATTTGAGCAAGAAATCCGCGGATTACTTGCTGCATTTAACAGTGACTCGATCTCTGATGATGACCTTGAAACGTTTAAAGGGCAGAGTGAAGCCGCCTTGATTAATGCTCTCAGCAGCGTGTCTGGTAAAGCCGCACGTTTGGCGATGTACGACTATCTGGTGGATAACCCCGATTATTTGCCTGTTGAAATCGACGCAATCCGACGTCTGACACGCGACGACATACTCAGAGTTTTTAATACCTACGTGGCTGGCAAGCCAGCGGTGTTGATGAGTGTATTGACTCAGGACAAACCGGATGGCCTTGCGAGCCCAGACAACTTTACACCCCAGAGCGCCTTGGCTGTTACGGACTCTGCGCTCGACGAACTTGAACCAAGGCCGGTAAGCGACGTCTTTGATCGTTCTGTGCAACCAGCACCCGGCCCTGCGCCTGAGTTGGAGGTTCCGCCGTTCTGGCAACTAACACTTGCCAATGGTGCAGAGCTTATCGGATCGCAAAGCAGTGAAATTCCATCGGTGACTTTGCAGTTTGAATTTGAAGGCGGGCATTTACTGAATCCGGTGGACAAATACGGCCTGGCTGCACTGACCGCATCCATGATGAACGAAGGCACCCAGCAGCTCAGTGCAGAACAATACGAAATTGCTTTGCAAAAACTGGGCAGCACCCTGACTGTCAGCGCAGGCCGGGAAAACATGGTAGTCACGCTGACGTCATTAAGCCGCAATTTACCAGCCACCTTGTTGTTACTGGAGCAACGTTTGCTTGCATCAGATTTGAACGAGGAAAGTCTGGGCCGTTTGCGCAGACAACAGATAGAGTCACTGCAGGCGGCGCAACAACAACCCAATAGCATCGCCAACAATGTATATAACACCTTGTTGTATGGCAAAGACCATGCTTTTGCTGTGTCGGATGAAGGCACCGTCGAGTCGCTTGAGTCCATTACACTGGCCGACGTTCAGGCCTTTTCAAGAGATGCGTTTGCCAGTGCCGCATTAAAAATAGTCGCAGTGGGCGATGTTGATCAGGCCAGTTTGGTATCGGGCTTGAGTTTTCTGGATGGTCTGAAGAGGGAGGCGCTGTCGATTGTTGATGTGCCTTCCGCTGCGCCGGCATCAGAAACAACACTGTACCTTGTAGATAAGCCGGGCGCCGCCCAATCAGAGATTCGAATCGGGTATGTCACTGATATGCCGTACGACGCTACCGGTGAATACTACAAAGGCACTTTGATGAATTATGTACTGGGCGCTGCGTTTACCAGCAGGATCAATCTGAACTTGAGAGAGGACAAGGGATATACCTACGGTGCCCGTAGCAGTTTTTCCAGCACGTCTTTTGCCGGGCCATTCACGGCGTCGTCAAGTGTGTTGAAAGACAGCACTGATGATTCAGTTCGCCAGTTTGTGAACGAGATTGTAGGTTACCGGGAGCAGGGTATAAGCAATCAGGAACTTGATTTTATGCGTGCGGCGATCACACAGCGCGAAGCATTGAACTATGAAACTCCCGCGCAGAAAGCAGGTTTCTTAAGCCGAATGATTAAGTTCGATTTGCCTGCAGACGTCACTGCACAACAAACTGACATTGTTAAAAACATTACACAAACGGAGATCAACAGTCTGGCAAGTGAAAAGCTGCCTTTTGAGCGAATGGTGATACTGGTTGTTGGTGACAAAGAGGTGATAGAGGCACCACTTCGCGCCTTAGGGTATCCAATGTTTGAGTTGGATGTATCGGGCAACCCGATAACCCAATAAAATACGCGAGCAAATGCGCAGGCAGGCCAATCACTAAAATTGTTTGGTCTGCCGCGTCTGCTGGAGAGCCGTCCATGCATGGATTGCGACCTGTCGCAGCAATGGAACTCCCACTATTTTTATGACGGTTGGCAATGATTTTGATAACGCCACTCTTGTGACGACGCCCAGTGCCAGCGCCGAAAGTGTGATTGTGATGGCCGGATGCCTGTTGATCAGCGCCAGAGGCTGGCGGCTCAATTCTTGTGCACTGTGTCGCTGGCCTTCCAACTCATTTCGCAGTTGAAGTATTTGAGTCTGGCGTTCGGCACGTCTCATGGATTGTCCTGCCCACGACGAATTTCTCCAATAATCGCGCGTAACTGAGTACGCGTCACCGGCAATGACAGGCTGCGTCTATAGGTGTTGATGCGCTTTAATAACACCACCGATGCCAGAACATGAATGGCTGCAAACGCAGAAAACCCCAGTGTGGCTGATTCACTCTGCTCGTATACGATCCAGGCAGCCAGCATGCTGATCGCCACCCAGGTCATCAATAGCAGTGGCAGAAAAAGCAAGGTACTCATGATCAGTCGGCCAAGGTCTTCACGCGCCAATGAGAGCTCTGCGAAGGCGAGGCGAAACAGCGCACTGGTCATCACAACCAGACTTCGAAACCATTCGATACTTGCGCTCAGCTCAGATTTATCAGCTTGAGTGCCCTGCTCAGATGTTGCTTCATCGGTCATTATCGACGGCCCAGTAACTGCGCCAGTACAAACCCTCCCAAAAAGGCCAGCGCCACCGTAGTACCAGGTTTGGTTTTTGCCAGCTCGCTAAGCTCCTGACCCAAATCTTGCGCTTTACTTTTACCGGCCAATAATTGTTCAAGTGCTTCGTGCTTCAGATCAATACCGGCAGCAGTGGCTGCATTCTGAAAATGATTACGAGCTTCGAGCAGTTTGTCAAAAGCCTCCATGGCAGCCGCTTTACTCGCCTCAAATTCTGCGTCAGCGGCCCTGGTTTTGTGATCCGATGTCGACGTTTTTGTAGTCTCTGCGGTAGTCATCATGTACTCCTGATTCATGCTGCTGAATTTAAGTTGTGTTGAGTTCTAAATATAT
>JAUSPW010000437.1 GCA_030652635.1 Pseudohongiella sp.
GATGTCTTTGTGGAACAGTGACACAGTCAGGTTGTCACCATTGTCAAAAAACAACTCGGTTCGCAGATCAATATGGTCGATCTCAGAGAACTTCAGATTCGGGTTACCCTGTACACGGTCATTCAACTCCGGGTCGATAAACTGGATGTCAGCAAACTCGCGCAGATCCGGGCGCACCACGGTTTTACCGTAACCAAGCCTGATCTGGAAATTATCCGTGCCAAACAAACCATCTCGCATGTAGGTCAGCGCTGCTGCCGGATAAAAATCATCTTCACGCAGGGCATAGTTCTGATCGGGCTGGTTCATCTGCGCGATGATGGCATTGAGTGAATCGCCTGTGTAATCAAGCAGATCGAGTGGCAACACGCCGCGGGAGAAGTCTTCCCATCGCAGGCCTGCCGTTACTCGCCAGTTATCCATAAAAAACGCATCGACAGAACCAAAGGCGGCAGCCTTGGTCTCACCGGCGATATAACTTTCTGTGCCGAAATTGGAGCCCATGCTGAGGAAAAAGCCATTGGTCAGATCCTGCAGATTCTGGTCACCAAACACTTGAGAAGGCAGACCATCACGACCGACGGCGCCCATCACAATGTTGGCGGTGTAACCATAATATTCGCGCGCCTTGTTGCTGCGATTATAGCCACCACTGATGGTGCCATTGGTGAATCCGAGATCAAACTGCGCATCAACCTGATAACCCATGCTCTCTACCGTATCCTCAAGATCAAGGAAGGAAAACTGCGCAGAGGAACCGGTGTTGACTTGCGTGAGCAACACTTGATTGGTTGCCGGATTTAACAGGTTAGTAGCCTGAACAGACGTACCGTTAGGCACACTGGTGCCCGCCCGCGCATCTGAATAGAACCAGTTCACATCGATGCCGGTAATGGATTCCATAAAATCCGGGAAACCAAAGCGATCCAGATCGTAACGTTCAAATCGGTGCTCGCCGGTCAACTGGTGTACTTCCAGCTCACGTTTTTCAAGACGCGTTTCATTGGTGCGACGCTGACGTCCACCAGCCTGCTGGAAGTCGGGGTTAAATCCGAGCACGATCGACGACAGGTCTTCATCGTCCTGCAACAGATAGCTGTTGGTACCGATTGTGTGTCGGTCCTGCCAGGTTGCGCTGAGATTGACCGCAGCCGTCATGCTTTCATTGGTGAATGTGCGGCGAGTATCACTGAACGACTCTTCCGGATTAGAAAATGTACGTTCAAATTGATCGGCGTTGCGGGTTGACTCGCCAATGCCAACACTGGCCAACGCACCGACCGACAGGTCATTGGTGACATCCCAGGCGTTGCCTGCAGTCACAGAAAAATTGGTGTCTGGCTTCAAAGAACGCTCGGCTTCGATACCGATATCGCGATTCAGTGCACGCATCAGATCACGGTTGATCTGAATGCCGGTCGCTTGCTGTGCAGCGGTCGGCGTGCCAACGCCGGGAAATTCAAAACGTGTGATATTGGATGGGCTGATATCACCCTGATACTTGTTAATCGCATCGCGGATTGACGCAGGCATATCGCCCTGATCACCCAGGTTTCGCAAACCTTTGCCTGAACTCTCAGAGTCCCAGCCCGTGCCCACTGACACATCAAACACCAGATCATCCGGTGTGCCACGTGTGCGAATATCAACATTACCGCCACCAAATGCAGCAGGCTGATCAGCAGAGTAGGCCTTGTGGATTTTCACGGACTCAAGAATCGAGGCCGGAATGTAGTCCAATGGAATCACGTTGCGACTGAGTTCGGGTGACGGAATCTCGGCACCATTCAATGTGGCACTGGAGTAACGTTCACCAAGACCGCGCACATAAATGTATTTGCCATCCACGAGCGTCAGCCCGGTTACCCGACGCAGCGCCATGGCGACATCTGAGTCACCTGCGCGGGAGATCTGCTCCACGCCAACAATCTCGGCAGCAAACGGCTGTTCAACACGCTCCATCACAATCGAACGTGCAGCGTCGCGTAATCGCCCCATCACCACAATTTCATCAATTTGTGGCGGTGCAACCTGGGTCGCGCCAGCATCCTGAGCCAACACTACTGAAGGAAACAAAGTTGGGCCTGCCACTATCAGGGCCACCGCCAACGCCAGTTCTCGCTTCTGCCAATTCAACGTTTTTTTCATGATATCAATCCGTTTCCGTCAATTTTCTCAAGCCAGCGCGGGGATAAGACCTGGTGCCTTATCCCCGCTTGTTTACTTGATCTCAAACCTCACAAGCGTGGGTATTACAGACCAGTCGTCCAGCCGGACACCCAGTCTTGACCTGTTTTTACCGCACCGATGAAGTCAACCGCGTCAAAGAACGAACTGCTGCCTGCTGAACCAAGTGACGGAACCGCTGCTGCTGCGAAGTCATCACGCAGACGGCTGACGTCGAATACCGGCACAGTGATCGCAGCACCTGCTGCAGTTGTCATGGCGGGGGCAGTGATGTAAGCACGTGGATTGGTAGGGCTCAGGCCGGTGATAACGGTTGCCGGCAGATTGGCGGTTGCATCAACAACGGCATTACCACTGGTGACCCACCAGTTACGAATATCCAATCCAGCGCTTGAAGCGATTTTCAGCGCTTCAGTACACGCTACGACGTTGCCAGAGGCCACTGAGAAACCAGACTGCACACCAGCGACAGTTTGAGCGTGTTCAATTTCCATACACTCTTGACTCGCCATGCCAGTGGCATTGGAGGTGATGATGGAGTTGTACATTTCGAAGTAAGAACCTTCGCGGAACAGAGGGCCTTCTGCATCACCTTTTGAACTGGGCGCAGTGCCTGCGTTAGTCCTGACATTAGATGTGATACAAGTCATATTTGAGATACGACCTTTGGTGAAAGGCGCAATATTGTCTGGCAGGGTATCACCGGTGTTATCTGCTTCGATGCATCGGTTAGAGCCAGAGGTCTGCACAATCAGTGCGAACTGAATATCACCTACCCAACCTTCTGAGAAGTCGATTGAGTCATCACCTACGTTGACGTTAACGGTGTACTTCAGATCAACCGCGCCCCCAAACATTTCGATGCCGTCGTCCAATGTGGTGTACGTCTGCACGTATTCCAGCGTCGTGCCAGCACCCACGCCGTTCAGCGTCAAGCCATTCAATTCATTGCCGTCGACGACTTCATAACCGGCATGACGAATCTGCACATAACGCAGGATGCCAGAGTTCTCGGCGTTATTGTTTCCGCCGTAGCTGGCCGGGCGGCCTTCTGCGGTGACGTGGCAATTGTGCACGTTGTTTGACGTTGCAGCACGATCAGCATCGGTGCACTTGTTGGTAATACCGTTGCCATTGATCTGTACACCGCCCCACAGACCACGATCAGCCTGAGTTGCCTGACCATCACGCAGATCTTTGACAGCGCTGAAAATAATCGGCGCCTGACGGGTACCGTCAGCGATGATACGTGAACCCCGCGCAACACGCAGATAGTCTTCCGGATTCTGGAAGGCGATGCGTGAACCCGCACCAATGGTCAAACTGGGGCCTTCGCCATCCTGAGGAATGCGCACACCCTGCGCTGCAGAGTTGGCGTTCACGTCACGACCAACAAACAAGCTGTCCTGAAAAATATGCAGGCCATTGTTTGGCAGTGCATTGATGACCAGATCCGTGGTCAGTGGGCGGGTGTCGCTCACAAAGGTATTGGAGTAGGTGCAATTATTACCGGCAAACGCGCCCTGAACTGCCTGGCCTGATACTGTGTAGCTTGCACAAGGATTCACGACTGCAACTGGACCGGGAGGATTGGTCACCGTGGAGTTATTGGAGTTGGCGACGGACGTTGTTGGCGCCAGTGTCACTCCACCACCATCACACGCGGTTACGGCTGCTGCGAGCAGGCTGACACTGAACAGGGTCTTGATGTTCATTTTTGGTATATCTCCTTGTCTGGATTTCAATTCTCAGTCGATTCATGTGGTCGGGTCGGTTAAAGTGCCGACACAGACTTAAAACGTGCGTGCCCCGATGGCACTGGACGCCATTACGACGCGGTGCGATATTGTTGCCCGCAGCGCGTGACAGATTGGTGACGAAAGAATGACCTTGACAAGTTAAGGACTCCAAATTAATAACTCTTAAAAAACAATAAATTAAGAAATAAAACTGACAAGTTTGGAGATATCTTTTAGTGATTTTTGTGACAATACTGTCATCTTTGGGAAAAAAATTTGAGGTAAGAGCACCATGATTTTTCGTCAGCTTTACGATGCTGTTTCGTCGACTTATACCTACTTGCTTGCTGACGAGGTCACGCGAGAAGCTCTGTTGATCGACCCGGTGTATGAGCAATTGCACCGCGATCTAGCCCTGCTCCGTGAGCTCAATCTCACCCTGAAATTGGTATTGGACACCCACGCCCATGCCGATCACGTCACGGCTGCATGGATACTGAAACAAAAGACCGGCTGCCAGATTGCGCTTGCTGCGTCTGTCGGCGCACACAACGTAGATATCCCCTTGAGTGATGGTGATTTGATTGGTGTAGCCGGCGTCAGTCTGGAAGTTCGTGCAACCCCAGGTCACACCGAAGGCTGTCTGAGTTATGTGTTGGCCGACCGCAGCATGGTATTTACTGGAGATACGCTGCTGATTCGGGGCTGCGGCCGCAGTGACTTTCAGCAGGGTGATGCGGCGCGGCTGTATCATTCCATCACCGGTCAGATATTTGTATTGCCCGATGACTGCGCCATTTATCCTGCACATGACTACAACGGACGCACGCGCTCGTCAGTGGCTGAAGAGAAGATGCACAACCCCAGAGTCGGCGGCAATGCCAACGAGCGTGACTTTGTGCAGTACATGAACGCCATGCAACTGCCGCACCCTAAAAAGATCGACGAAGCCTTACCGGCCAATATGCGCAGCGGTATGCCCGCAGATGGCAGACTGCCCGACGAACCAGATTGGGCAGACATTCGTGTCAGTTTTGCGGGCATTCCAGAGGTTGAGCCGGAGTGGGTGATACAGAATCAGCCATCGGTCACCATACTGGATGTGCGTGACGCCGATGAATTAGATGAGTCATTGGCAAGCCTGCATAATCTGTTGCACATACCGCTGGCTGAGTTGCGGGCACGTGTCAACGAAGTACCTAAAGACAAACCGGTGGTAACGCTGTGCCGATCTGGAAAACGCTCGTCGCTGGCGATAGGCATTCTGAAAGCAGCCGGCCATGAGCAACTGGCCAATATCCATGGCGGTATATTGCATTGGCATCAACACTGAGTGTGTTCAGCATAAGTTAAGACTGGCAGTCTTAATCTGATCCCGAGTAATCCGAACACATCGGACGGAATCGGGAGATCACACACATGTTGAACTTAAAACACATTGGCCTCAGTACAGCCTTATTACTTTCTACACTGGGCTCTGCGCTGCTCACCTCCAGCGCAAACGCTTATAGCTCGGCAGTATCAAGCAGTTGTGCCAGCCTCGAATTTATGGCTAAGCTGCTTGAGCTGAACGCCTTGCTGCCGGCCGGGCGCGACAATCAAAGTGATTTGTTGGCCATGCGTGAACATATGCTGGAACTCAATCGCCTGGCTTGCCAACCGGTGCTGTTAAGTGAGACAGCCCGCTTTAACAGTCGCTACCCCAATGGGCGACGTGTCTCTACCGACCTCTATGAGAGCGCCTGGCTGTTTCCAAACGGGCAAGTGTTTACTTCGCGCGCAGGCCGTGACACCACTCTCTATTACCCAAATGGTCAAGTGATGGCGCACCGCTGGATGCGCGGGGGTCAGAGTATCTACTGGCCCAATGGCAATCCGGCGACGTTCAGTTTTCGCACCATCAATGAACCCTGGTATTACCCGGACGGTCACATCGTGACTTACCTGGCCGGTGTTAAAGGTGCACGCTGGTTCTACCCGTTCGCCCGCCTCGATGGATTGGTTGGCCAAGAATTGATTTCCAGTGACTGGGGCAAAGACGGTGAGTACGTCAATCTGATTCAATACACGGATCGCGGCATGATGTATATGAAGCGCGAACGCATCCGCGACAAACTGGTGCTGTCAGATGAAGAATTGCTGGATGTTCCGGGTGTGTTGTTGATGATCACGCGTATGTATCAGGCGCCAGATGATGCCAGGCTGTTTATCCCAGGCGACGGCAGCATCACCGGCAGCCCGTGGTGAGCTCAACCGGTGCTGACAGTGTTTGATAGCGATGAAGTGTAATGCGTGAGCGCGGGGTGCATTGATGACACCCCGCGCTGCTTTGGTGCTCATCCAGTGTGAACAGCAGTTTTGTGGTGATACACCCAGGAACGTCATCCGCGCTGTGACTGACAAACAGAATCTGGGTCCTGCCCTGCGCCGCAATAAAATCAACCATGCGCAGCAAGAGTTCACAATGATAATCATCCAGTCCTGTGCAGGGTTCATCCAGCACTAAAACCAGCGGCTGTTTCACCATCGCGCGCGCCAGCAACACCAGGCGTTGATGCCCAAATGAAAGCGTGTGGTAGTACTCGCGGTCCAACGCCGACAAGCCAAACAGCGCCAGCCATTCTCGTGCACAGCGCGCCTCGCTGGCGCCACTGTCGTCATACAGCCCGAGTGAATCAAAAAAGCCCGACACCACTACATCCAGCACGCGCCAGCCTTTAACGTAACGCTGATGCAAATCGTTGGATACCACACCAAAACGCGCCTTGATATCCCACACACTTTCGCCACTGCCTCGGCGACGTCCAAACAGATAAACCGGCTGTCCGTAGGCTTTGTGGTTGTCGCCGTCTATCAAGCCCAGTAGAGTGGATTTGCCGCAACCATTAGGACCTTCCAGCAACACATGATCGCCCCGGTGCATATCAAAATGCAGCTCCGAAAAAATCAATTGTTCACCATAGGCCGCACTGACGCCGCGCAATGAGATCAATGCCTCGTGCTCATAGCCAGCAGGAAGATCGGCAGCTTTCCTGCCCACACACGGGTCGGGCAATTGGGCAGGTAATTGAACAGGGGAAAGAGTCTGCAGCCTTGCAGAGCGCTCCATCTGAAACGCTTCTGGTGTATACAAGCCGCGGGCCTGCAAGTTATCCATCAATAGCACTTGTGTGATACCGTCCAGCAACTGCTGTTCGCGTCTGCACATAAACAGCGTGGCATTGTGCGGCCCCATCCATTGCGTCAAGGCGCTGCGTATTTTGTCAGCGCTATAACGATCGATACTCTCCAGCGGGTTATCCAGTACCAGCAATAGCGGTTTCAGGTATAAGGCCCGCGCAATCATGGCGCGGCGCATCTGCCCTGAGGACAGGTAGCGGATGCCTTGTCTGCGGATGTGTTGAATATCCAGTAATTCAAGGATGTGTTCCAGCCGGGATGTATCGCTATGCGGCACAGGCCCATCGCAGATCAGATTCTCAACACGTGTGCCGGCATCCTGGGCTGTCTTGTTGAACTCGCTGATATCAAAACGATTGTCCAACGCGCAGAGCCGTTGTTGCTCTTCGAAGGACACTTCACAGATATCCGAGAGGGGATCAAAGTCGGATGCATAGTCAAGGGCACCACGCGCGTGAGGCAGGCGCCCAAGCAACAACTGTAACAGCGCGCTTTTGCCCGCCCCATTGCCCCCAAACACACACCAGTGCTGGCCTCGCTCAAGTGCCAGCCCCTGTGGCAGCTTGAGCACTTGAGTCGCACTCAATCGGCAATCAAGCGCAGGGACATGAATCAGCATCAGGGACGATTGCCCAGCGCCCGCTGCATCACTTCGTATTGAATCGACATAAAGTGTCCAGCGGAGCGGCGCCAGTATTCTGAGTTATGGCGGCCTCGTGCCTGCATAAACTCAAAAGGCACATCGTTGATCAACAGAATCTGCATAAATTCTAGGGCGGTGGTGATCAGGCCGTCTTCCATGCCACTG
>JAUSPW010000444.1 GCA_030652635.1 Pseudohongiella sp.
GTGGTCAGCAGCGGAAAGCCCTTCTGCAGATCAAAGCGCATCTGATGCCCGAACACAGACAAGGTACCGGTGCCTGTGCGGTCAGTTTTGACGGCACCTTCATCGAGAATACGCTGCAAAAGCTCGTGATACTGTTTCATAAAGGCCTCTCGTTCATACCAACATCACGCCTTGCGGTAGGCGAATACCATCAGGGCTGCCCCGGCAATAATCATCGGCACGGACAAAATCTGCCCCATGGTAAGCCAATCCAGCGCCACAAAACCTAACCAGGAATCCGGTTCGCGGAAGAATTCCACAAAAAATCGTTGCACACCGTAACCCAGACCAAACAAGCCAGCGACGGCATAACGTGGACGCGGCTTGGAGGAGAACCACCAGACCACCGCAAACAACACAACACCTTCCAGAAAAGCCTGGTACAACTGTGAGGCGTGGCGTGGTAAGTCGTCTACATGCGGGAAAACCATGCCCCACGCTACATCCGTCGGTCGGCCCCAAAGCTCGCCGCCAATAAAGTTGCCGATCCGGCCAATACCCAGGCCCAAGGGCGCAAACGGGGCAATAAAATCCAGCACATCGAAGTAATTTCGTTTGATGCGGCGCGAATAGAGATAAAACGCCAGCATGACACCCAGAAAACCACCGTGGAAGGACATGCCGCCTTCCCATACCCTCAGCAGCCATAAAGGATCTGCGATAAAGCGGTCAAAGTTATAAAAAATAACTGACCCCACCCTGCCGCCCAGCACGGCACCAAGGGCACCGTAAAACACCAGATCGGACAACTGTTCTTCAGTCCAGCCTTTTGATCCGGGGGCAATGCCCGTGCGCGAACGATGACGGGCAAGAAACCAGCAGGCGCTGAATGCCACAATGTACATAATGCCGTACCAGTGCACGGTCAATGGGCCAATCGAGAACGCAACCGGATCAATATCGGGGTAGGTCAACATGAACAATCTCTCATCGGGAGGAGCGAAGCAGGCGATCAACACCTGCATTGTAAAGCGCCAGATCCAGCGCACGACGGATACTGGCGGCATCTGTCATCTGCATGACTTCGTCCAGTACAGTTTTGGCTGAACTGAGTGTGATCGCTCTGATAACCGCTTTGACTCTGAGCAACGTGGATGCGTTCATGGACAGGATATCAAATCCCATGGCCATCAGCAGAATGGCTGCGCCTGGGTCACCTGCCATTTCGCCACAGATGCTGACGGTTTTACCTTCAGCGTGTGCGCCATCGACCACTTGCTGTAATGCGTTCAACACGGCCGGGTGAAACGAGGAATACAAATCCGCTACACGCGTGTTATTGCGATCGACCGCCAACAGATACTGCGTCAGGTCGTTGCTGCCAACAGATACAAAGTCCACAATTTTGCACAAGGCACGGGTGAGATAGACCGCCGCAGGTAGCTCAATCATCACCCCGATGGGCGGCATCACCACATTCAAACCCTCGTCTTGCAGCTCTCGCAAGGCGCGTTTGATGATTTGTGTCGCGCGATGCACTTCATCCAGGTTGGATACCATCGGCAACATGATCTGCAAGTTATCCAGACCTTCACTGGCACGCAGCATGGCGCGCGCCTGCACAATAAAAATCTCGGGATGATCCAGCGTGACACGAATACCTCGCCAGCCAAGAAACGGGTTTTCTTCTTCTATCGGGAAATAAGGCAAGGACTTATCGCCACCCACATCCAAGGTGCGCATGGTGACTTTTTTGGGGGCAAACGCCTCCAGTTGCTCCCGATAGATATCGGCTTGTTCGTCTTCACTCGGAAATCGTTCACTTAACAAAAACGGGACTTCGGTACGGAACAGGCCAATACCTTCGGCACCGTGATCCAGCGAGCGCACCACATCTGTCATCAAACCGGTATTCACCCACAATCTGACCCGATGATCGTCAGGCGTCACCGCAGGCAAATCGATCAGCACCTCCAGCCCACGCACCAGCTGTTCTTCTTCCTTGATGATTTCCCGATAACGCGCCAGCAACTGGTCAGAAGGATTGCTGTACACCGTGCCGTTATAACCGTCGACAATCAGGGAGCGGCCGTCAAGCTTGTGGTAAGGCAAGTCCACAGCACCCATCACGGTTGGAATCCCCATGGTGCGCGCAAGAATCGCAACGTGAGAGTTTCCGGAACCCATCACAGAAATAATACCGGCCAGCTTCTCGCGCGGCACTTCCATCAACATCGATGGCGCCAGTTCTTCACCAATCAGAATGGTATGCACGGGATACTCACGTGGTGTTGCCCGTTCAGTTTCCTGAAGATAAAACAGTACCCGACTGCACAGATCTTTAATATCCGCCGCGCGTTCGCGCAAGTAGGGGTCTTTCATTTGTTCAAAGGCTTTGACGTGGTCATTGGCCACATCTGCCAGTGCACCTTGTGCCCAGCTGCCTTGCCGAATGAGATCCATGACCTCACGTCCCAGCGCATCGTCATCCAGCATGCGCAGATAAACGTCGAACAATTCGCGCTCTTCGGGTCGCAACTGCTGGCCTACAGATTCACCCAAGGCACGAATGTCAGACCGAACGGCTTCGAGAGCCATCTGGAAACTTTTTAATTCGGCGGGGATGTCATCGGTGGTGCGTGCCGGAATCAGTTTCAGATCTGCATGCGGGAAGACTACAACACCCTGGCCAATCGCCACGCCCGATGCCCCTGAAATCCCGCTGAAACTGGCATCTGCACGACGTTGGCCCGAAGGGCTGGTACCTTGAATGGCACCGGTGGCTTCTGCTGCGGCAATCACGCCGGACAATTGTGCCGATAAAGTAATCAGGAAAGCTTCTTCACCCGCATCAAAGTAGCGTTTTTCCCGGTGCTGAACCACCAGCACACCCAGCACTTTGCGGTGGTGAATGATTGGAACACCCAGAAACGAACTGAACGCCTCTTCGCCGGTTTCAGACAGGTAGTGATAGTTGGGGTGTGCCTGTGCGTCCTGCAGGTTAACCGGTTCGCCATTACGGGCGACCAACCCGACCAAGCCTTCATCGAGTTGCAAACTGACGTGCCCAACAGACTCCTTGCGCAGGCCTTCGGAGGCCATCAATACGTGGCAATTGATATCCGTGTCCAATAAGTAAACCGAGCAAACCTGAGTATGCATCGCATCGCGCACGCGCGAAACAATCACGTCGAGTGCGGACTGCAGGTCCGTGGCGGTATTTACCTCCTGGACTATTTCACGCAATCTATCCAGCATAAAAAGGGTGCTCAGATGCCTTGAGGCATCTTATGAAATGATAAAGCGGTTCAGAGGCTTGACCAGCTGCTTCAGCGCCTGACGATAAACTTCGCGCTTGAATTCAATCACTTGACTCAGCGGATACCAGAAACTGACCCATTGCCAATCGTCGAACTCAGGCGACACATGTTGGTTGGACAGACAGATACGTGATTCATCTCCCTTCAGGCCGAGCAAAAACCATTTTTGCTTCTGACCGATACACACCGGATTGGTGTTCTGCCGAATGTAGTTTTTAGGCAGTTGGTAATACAACCAATCCCGGGTGCTGGATAGAATTTCAACATCCCTGGCTTCCAGCCCGACTTCTTCTTTTAATTCCCTGTACATAGCCTGTTGTAGCCGCTCGCCATGGCGAATGCCACCCTGCGGAAATTGCCAGGCATCCTGACCAATACGCTTGGCCCACATCACCTGCCCTTTCTGATTGCAGATGATAATACCGACATTCGGCCTGAAACCCTCAGCATCGATCATGTGGTAGCCCGCTTTCCCCGTGGTTGAACTGTGATCAGATCAGCCTGCATTACCGGCTCTGACAGCTCCGCATTGTTTCACAATTTTGCACGGCAAAAAAGCGCGCACCTGAGGTTATAATGCCGCCGCTGTTAACCAACACCGGGATATCTTGAGTATGAGCAGACTGGCTATTTTTGATCTTGATAACACATTGCTCGGCGGAGACAGCGATCACGCCTGGGGTGAATATCTAATTCACGCAGGTCTGGTGGACGCTGAAGAGCATCGGCGCCGTAATGATGGTTTTTATGCGCAGTACAAACAAGGCGTGCTGGATATGAATGAGTATCTGGAATTTGCCATTGCGCCGGTGGTTGGGTTCAGCAAGGAGCGATTGGCACAATTGCACGCAGAATTTATGCGGTTGTTTGTAGAGCCAATGATGCTGCCCGCAGCTCAGTCGCTGGTCGACCAACATAAAGCCGCAGGCGATCTTTGTTTGATCGTGACCGCAACCAATCGGTTTGTGACAGGGCCTATTGCCGAACGGCTGGGTGTGCACGATCTGATTGCCACAGATCTCGAGATCAAAAACGAGGTGTTTACCGGCAAAATTTCCGGCATACCCTGTTTTAAATCAGGCAAGATCAACAAACTGCAGGATTGGCTTAACGCGCGGGGCGATACTTCGCTGAGTCTTGATAACAGTATTTTTTACAGCGATTCGTTTAACGATATCCCGCTGCTTGAAGTTGCATCCGAAGCCATTGCGGTTGATCCGGATGACACCCTGAAAGCACACGCCAGCAGCAAGGGCTGGCGCATCATCAGCCTGCGATCAAAGTAAGATCAACAATCAGATCGTCAGCCAGTTGCTCCAGTTCTGCCCGCAGCGCGTCGATATCGAGGCCTGCGGGAATATGCAGCAGCGCATTTGCTTTAAACAACACATCTGAAGACATCGGTGCAGGTGCACATTCTGTTTCCAGATCATCCACGTTGACATGCTGTCGCGCCAACACGCCTGAAACGTCACGGATGATGCCAGGTCTGTCATTGGTGACCAGACTCAGCCGCCATTGCTGCTGTATGACGTCGGGTTCGGCATGAGCAGATCGTTCAACAACCAGTTTTAACCGCGGAGAAAGGGCGTCCAATGCGTCGATCAGGCCCTCTGCATCTTGCTCATCAACACTGACACGCAAAATGCCAGCAAACTTGCCGGCAAGACGGGACATGTTACTTTCCAGCCAATTCCCCTGATGTTGCGCAACAATTTGCGCAAGTGATTCCACCAGACCCGGCTGATCATTACCAATCAGTGTCAGTACCAGAAATGTTTTCACTGCAGACTGCTCCCTTTGAATGGTCCGCCTTTTACGCCTTGAACGCTTAAGCCTCGATCATGACGCGACGCGGAAATTGTCCAAACTCTTCCCAGTAACTGACGCGTTCCGGCAAATCTTCGGCAATCGCTTGTGCATGACCATTCATGTCAGTAGCACGCGAAACCACTGTGTGTTCACCCGGCGTCGCCCCCATCCAATCGAAATGAAAGGGTTTCCAGCTGTACTGGCTGGCTTGTGGATCAATACTGGCCTGCTGCCAGGGGCCGCCGTCAATGCTGACCTCTATGCTTTGTAATGGCGTGCCATCATTGAGCGCAAACCCGCTGATTCGATGCATATTGCCCCGCTTTGTCACACGCGCAATGACTGACTTGAGGTTCATGCGCGCCACGGAGTTTTCAACCCATCGCTCTTGATTACCCACCATTTCACGTTTCAGCGTCACATAATCGCGCCCCATAAAGCGACCCATATAACGCGTATCCTGAACATGGATCTGCGTGAGCCACTTCACATTGGCCACACCGTAAAACCCGGGAATTAGCAGACGTACCGGACGCCCATGATGAACTGGTAGCGGCTGGCCATTCATTTCGTAAACAATCATGTTATCCGGGCGCATGGCATCTTCGAGGGACAGACTGCGGGCAAACACTTTTTCGACCTGTCTGCCGCGAATTTCCTCGGTACCCACATCACCGCCAAAAAACACGATTTCGCGTCCTGCCGGCTGCACACCTGCCTGTTCCAGCAGAACGGGCAAGCTGACGCCACGCCAGCGGGCATTGCCAACCAGCCCATGGAACATACGATTGCCATTTCCACCGCATTCGAAGCCTGCATCGATTTCCCTGCCGGGCAAAGCCCGCAATTCATCAAGCGTAAAGCTGAGTTCACGATTGACCAGTCCCGTCAGGTCAAGTTTGTAGTTGGCTACATCCAGCTCAGGTTGACCATAATGCTGAACGACGTAAAAGTCATTGCTGTAAAAACTGTCAATTTGCCGCGTGTCAATCACATGCGTGCGGCCGGGTTGGCGCGGTGTTGGCGCATAACCATCTGGCAAGTCCAGAAAGTTCATCAACTGCTCATCCTGCGCCAGCGCGAACCATGGAAATCCGGCTGTTGCGGCGATCAATCCCGCACTCACGCCCGCTTTCAGAAGTTGCCTGCGACTTTCGTTCTCTGCTGTCATGATGGCCTGCCTTATTTTTATGGTTTGGTATGAACTGTCTGTTAAGCCGTTAAACGATCAGTGCTGATGGCCACCTGGGCCATGCACATGGCGGTGAGCAACCTCCTCGGCACTGGCGGGTCTCACACCCAGAATCTCAATTTGATAATGCAAGGTGCGTCCTGCGTACGGGTGGTTGGTATCAACATCCACATTAAACTTGCCGACCTTCATCACCAGGGCGTTTTTCAGGCCCTGGTTGGTTTTCATGGTGACGATGGAGCCCGGTACCAGTGTTTTGGGGTTGACGTTGCCATGCAAGTGTTTGATTGGCAATCTCATCAGATCGTTGGAGGTGCGCAAGCCGTATGCCAATTCAGGCGGCAGGGTGATATTGATGGCGTCACCTGCCTTTTTGCCGTGCAGCGCCTGCTCAAGGCCTGCAATGACATTGCCGTGACCGTGCAGATAAAACAGGGGTTGCCGCCCGAATGACTCCTCAAGCCATGGAGAAAAACTGCCATCAGGTCTGCGCTCTCGCAGTCGGTAATGAAACGCCACCACACGATTGACATCTACCCGCAGCGTCAAATGCTGCGGCGGTTCCTGGACAGCACTGAAACTGATTGAGGCACCTTGTACCGTCGGCTTTTCTACCGGCGCTTCGCTAACCACCTCGGGGGCGCTTACTGTAGGCGCAGATTTTTTAGGCGCGGCGGCCTTTTTCCTGGTTGCCGGCACAACAGCCGGTTTGACGGTTTCCGCTGCGGGCTTGTCGGCGGCGGTCTTTTTGGCCGTAGTGGTCTTTTTGACCTCTGTTGCCTTTTTGACTGCAATGGCTTTTTCAGCAACAGCGGTCTTAGCGGGTGCTGCTTTTTTTGCAGCAGCCGCTTTGGGTTTTGCGGGCGTCACAACTGCTGCGGGCACTGCCTTTTTAGAGGCTGCTGACTTGGCAACCGACGCTTTCGCTTTTTCTGCGGCGGGGGCCTTTTTGGCTGCCACCGCTTTTACGGCAGTTGATTTCACTGGGGCAGACTTTGCTGTCGACGGCTTTTCTGCGACCGCAGCTCCTTTGGCTGCCACCGGCTTTTTGGCTGCTGGAGTCTTTGGCTCAACAGCAGAGGACTTCACTGGTTTGGTCGCAGGCGCTTTGGATTTCGCAACTGCCGGTTTGGAAAGCGCTGACTTGCCCGCAGCTGGTTTAATCGGGGCAGCTTTTGCGGCGGCCACTTTTACTGGCGTGGTTTTTGTGGCAGTTGCTTTTGTGGCAGTTGCCTTTGTGGCAGTTGCTTTGGTCGCTGCTGACTTACTGGCTGCAGCCTAAGTGGCGGTTGCTGCGCTTGTTTTTGCCTTGGTAGCAGTGGGTGCAACTTTGGCTGCAGTTGATTTGGCATCAGAGGCTTTGGCTGCAGTGGCTTTGGCCGGTGCTTTTTTTGGCGTACCGTCTTTTGCCGCAACTGTTGCAGCAGGTTTGCTTCTGGTTCTGGATTCCGTCATGGCGAACTCTCTCTGTCAGGAGGCCCGATTCTAGCAGATTGCCTGCATGTTAAAAGAGTCGGTGCAGTTATGAATCCGCTTTATCTTTCTCGGGTCAAAAAAAACAGTTTCGCGCGGGCAACACCTTTGATATAAATTCTGCTGCTACCGCATACAACGATAAGAACTGTTTCAGAGGTTAAACCATGTCATTAAAAGGCACTAAAACTGAAGAAAACCTGAAAGCAGCATTTGCTGGTGAGTCACAAGCCAACCGTCGTTACCTTTACTTCGCCCAAAAGGCTGACGTAGAAGGATACAACGATGTATCCGCGCTGTTTCGATCTACGGCGGAAGGCGAAACAGGGCATGCTCACGGCCACCTCGAGTATCTGGAAGAGGTAGGTGATCCCGCAACCGGCATGCCAATTGGCAGCACCGCTGACAACCTCCGTTCAGCGGTGGCCGGCGAAACGCACGAGTACACTGACATGTACCCGGGCATGGC
>JAUSPW010000460.1 GCA_030652635.1 Pseudohongiella sp.
GGTATCGGGCTGGGGTTATTTCCTGTATCAAGGGGTATCTGACCCCTTCGGTGGTATCAATACCCTGTGGGCTTTGTTTGGTATCTCCAATCAGATGCTGGCAGGCATTGCATTGATCCTTGCTACCGTTGCGCTGGTGCGTCTGGGTCGCGGCAAGTTGGCGCTAGTGCCGGCCGTGCCTGCGGTGTGGGTATTGCTGATCACCATGTTTGCTGGCTGGCAGAAACTGTTCAGTGAAATTCCTGCGATTGGTTTCCTGGCGCATGCCCGTGTGTTCACCGATGCTATTGAGCGTGGTGATGTACTTGCGCCTGCGACCACTATGGCGCAGATGAATGCTGTGGTGTTCAACGATCGCATCGATGCATTTATGACCGGTTTTTTTATGGTTGTTGTTGTGGTGATGGCGGTGCTGGCGGTAGTCGCCATTCGTAAAGCACTAAACGGTCCGCAGTTATCTGAAGAAAAACTGCTTGAGGAGTATGTAGCATGATAGAACACGCTGAACCTCGCGCAATATCACTGCGTCCGGGTCGCACACTTGCGACCTTGCGACGCGGGATGGAACTGACTGGTCAGACCTTGAAGCTGATGATAGGGGTGGGTGACTATGATGCTTATGTCAAACATATGCAGGAGCATCATGCCGATGCGCCTGTGATGGATTACAAGCACTGGTATCGGAACAGGGTGGATGCGCGTTATGGGGCTGGGAAGGATGGCGCGATGAAGCGCTGTCCTTGTTGACTGTGTATGTGAAAAGATAGAACACACTGGAAGCCAGGCAGTTCCTCAGAACGACGCCTTCGGCGTCTGATTGTTCTTCGCTCACTGCCGGGCTTCCAGAGTGCTCTTTCTTTTACTCTTAGTAAGTGGTCGGCGGATCTGCCATGCGTCCTACGCTGAACGTTCTTCATCGCGGAGGGTCAGCACTTCGTAGCCATCGGCGGTGACGGCGATGGTGTGTTCCCACTGGGCGGAGAGTTTTTTGTCGCGTGTGACAACAGTCCAGCCATCACGTTTGGTTTTTATTTTTGCGCTGCCCTGGTTGATCATGGGTTCGATGGTGAAGGTCATGCCTTCTTTCAGCGCGAGACCGCGGCCGGGTTCGCCGACGTGAAGAATGGCGGGATCTTCGTGCATCTGCCGGCCTATGCCGTGACCGCAGTATTCACGCACGACTGAGTAACCGTTGATTCTGGCATGTTGCTGAATTGCGTGACCTATATCGCCCAGGGTTGCGCCGGGTTTGACAGCCTTGATACCTAGCCACATGGCTTCGTAGGTTTTTTCAACCAGACGTTTTGCTAAAGGGGATACGCTGTCGATCTGATACATTTTGCTGGAGTCAGCGATAAAACCGTTCTTTTCAAGTGTGATGTCGATGTTGACGATGTCACCTGATTTTAATACGTCGTTTTCTGAAGGCACACCGTGGCAGATGACATCGTTAATTGATGAATTAAGCACATACTGAAAATTGTATTGGCCTTTGCTGGCGGGTCTCGATGCCAAGGGCCCGGTGATAAAATCTTCCACGAGATTGTTGATTTGCATGGTGCTGACGCCGGCTTTGACGTGAGGGTCCAGATATGCAAACACCATTGCCAGCAGGCGGCCGGACTCGCGCATCAGTGCAAGTTCTTCTGGTGTTTTCAATTTTACATCGGCCATCAGTCAGCAATCTCTTCTTGTAACAGACTTGTTCTGACGTCGGCCCGCTCCAACTCGCGTTTCAGTATTTGCTGGTAGCTCATGCCGGGGTTGGTTTCAGCTAACATGCCAACTTTGATCCAGAACTCGGCTTGGGCGTTGATGGATCTGACCATGGTTGAGCTGGCTTTGCGGATTTCTTCGTGAAGTTCGTCGCTGATTTTTACGATGCCCATGGGTGCCTCGATATATGGTTTGTATATGAAGCATATATCAGTGTGGGCTTAGTGTGAAGTCAGTTGTTTCGTAGCACTCCGGACTATCAGGTCCACCACAAGCCAGCCGTTCCTCACAACGACGCTTCGCGTCTGATCGTTGTTCGCTCACGGCTGGCTAGTAGTGGCTCTGATGTTCTTTGCAACTCACCGTCTTTTTCAGCGCACTGAATATTTGGTAAATGCGCCGCCTGCCTGCGTCAAGGAGTTGGGGCCCTCTGCGGCATAAACGTTGCCATTAGCATCTACCGCAACACCTTCGCCGGCTGTACCTTGGTAGACTCGATCTTCGCGCTCAAAGGGTGGAATGAAACCGGTGACGTGATCATGATCGATGTGGCCGATTCGTATACCATTACGCCAGCCAACATGGTTGGTCGGGCTGGATTCGGAGTCGATGGCGTATAAGATGTCGTCATCAGTGATAAACAATCCGCTGATGCGGCTGAAGGCATAACGTGAGTCCAGATAGTTTCCTTCCTGGTCAAAAATTTCGATGCGATGATTGCCGCGGTCGGCCACCCACAGGCGCCCTTGAGAATCAAACTCCAGAGCGTGCGGTGTACGGAATTCACCGTGTCTGACACCGATTTGTCCCCACTGTTTGATGAAAGTACCATCGGGTGCGAACTTCATCACACGTGCGGTCAGTCCGGCTGCGCGTCCCTCTGCCATCGCCTGGTTGGTGGTCATCCCTTGGCCGCTATGGCCGTCAGAGACATAAATGCTGCCGTCGGGACCAACAATCACGTCATTAGGTTGATTAAAGTGAGCGCCATCGTTGCCAACTTTTCCGGGCGTCCCCAGGCTGAGTAGCAGTTCACCGCTTGGGCTGAACTTGTGAACTTGTTGACCTTTGCTCTCATCAGCGTTGGTGGCGAAGTCGGTCACCCAGACATTGCCTTCATCGTCCACATAAATGCCGTGTGGTGTCACCATGATGCCGCCACCAAAGTTGGCGAGCACTTCACCGGTATTGCGGTCAAATTTAAAAATGGGATCAACGGGGTTGGTGTCGCAGGTCACTGGAACCCCGGCGCCAAAACTGCCTGCGCCGCAGCGTTCATATGCCCAGATGTGCCCATCGAACGGATCAATATCGACACCGGCGGATGAGCCCCAGACCCGACCTTCGGGCAGTTGTCCCCAGTTCTGAGTGATGACTGGATTCGGATTGGGAATGCCCTCACCCGTGATGATATTTCCTGGCAGAGTCGATTCCGTTGTTATGGCAGCAGGTGGCATGGTGGTAGTTGTTGCATTGTTTGCAGATTCAGAGCATGCAGTAAACAAAACAATCAGCGACGCAGCAGCAAGGGTTTTTATAGCGGATACCTGTCGAGTCGATTTAATACTCATAAGTGTGGCTCCATTTTTGTTATTGACCCGGGCGAGCATCTCAGCGATCGCTGCTACTGTCAACTTGTGAGCGTCAAATCAATAGATATAATCTATCAAAAAGTCTTATTTAATAATTTAAGCATTGTCATGAAGTTGATGTATAGTCGGTCTCGAATGACTGAGAGATCGATAAGAACACTCATCACCTGTATTAATGGAGATCAATATGGATACAAACAAAAGCAGCAGCACCGGTAAATGCCCGGTGATGCACGGATCCAACACCAAGCTCGGTGGACAGGCAGCAACCAACAAGAGTTGGTGGCCGAACCAGCTGAACCTTGGCATTCTTCATCAACACTCACCCAAGTCCAGCCCGCTGGGTGACGACTTCAACTATGCAGAAGAGTTCAAAAAGTTGGATTTGGCGGCGGTCAAAAAAGACCTTGAAGCTCTGTTGACCGATTCTCAGGATTGGTGGCCAGCAGAGTATGGCCA
>JAUSPW010000467.1 GCA_030652635.1 Pseudohongiella sp.
TATGATTATCTCAAACCCAGACCTTGTCAATTCGGCTTTTTATACCTGCCAATGCACTACTCAGATCCACTAAGCAGCCGTTGACGTAGAAATTGATAGAAAAACCTCGGCAATGTGACGAGTCACTTCAAATGCGAGCAAACCAAAATAGAAACCATATTTACTGAGTGGCTTAACAGCAATCGGCACCTGGCACCCATTATTGTGGTTGCTCTCGCTTTTGCTGAATCATGCGTTGGCATTGGTATTTTTGTCTCTGGCGCATTTTTGTTAATAGCAACAACTCTGTTACTTAACAACGACGTGATAGGGCTTTATCAAATTGGATTGCTGGCGTTTGCGGGGGCAGTCGCTGGCGACCAAATCGGTTTCTGGCTTGGCCATCGTACAGGTCCCGGATTTCACCATTCACGACTTGCTCAAAAGTATGCCACTCAACTCAATCGGGGCGAGCAACTTGTCCTTCGGCACGGCAGTTTTGCGGTGTTTATAGGTCGTTTCATCCCAGCGATCCGCAGCCTTGTCCCGGCCCTGCTTGGGGTCTCTGGTTTTGGCACACGAAAGTATGTAATTTTGGACATCGCGGCGTGCGTCACATGGGCGATCGCACTTTGTATTCTGACCCTGCTTGGCTCAAAAGCACTTGGCTAATCACTGGATTGACCGACTTGAGGCAATGGCGTAATGTTGGTTGGTTAATTTTCTCCACGCTATTGATTTTCCAATGAGAAAGATCAGCAATGAAACACTACCTGCTCGCCTTCTGGCGTGAAAACCGCAAATTTCTGCTGATACTGGCGACCATAGTCTGTTTCAAGAGTGCTATCGCTGACCTGAACTCCATCTCCGGGCGCTCCATGCAACCAACTTTGCTGGATGGCGACAAGGTCTGGGTTAACAAGCTTGCCTACGACCTCAAGATTCCTTTTACCGATATTACTGTCATGACGACTGGCGAACCGAGCCATGGTGACATCGTCATCATAGATTCCTCTGCAGCGGGCAAACGCCTGGTAAAACGTATCATCGGGCTGCCGGGTGATACTGTTTATATGCGCAACAATGTCTTGATGGTCAATGACACCGTTGTGGATTTTGAGGTATTGGAAGAAAGCCGCGAAGGCGTGACCATTGAAGAGCACCTGTTTGACAGCACCTATCAGGCCATGTTGTCGCCGAGTCGAAGCAACCGCTCAACGCGCAGCTACGGCCCTGCTCAAGTGCCTGACGATCACTTTTTTGTGTTGGGTGACAATCGTGATAACAGCGCTGACAGTCGCATGTACAGCTTTATCCCAAGGGATCAGATTGTTGGCCGCTCGAGCTCAGTGGTGTTTTCACTGGACAGTGAGCATAGCTTTCGACCGCGTAGCGGTCGCTTCCTGGCTGAATTGGACTAAGTCGCACTCGCGCCTGTTAAAAACTACCCGTAGCCAGTAAAATGGCGCCCTTTGATTCCGAGGACTCTACCCGTGGGTATGCGTACCGCATTGTTTGATAAACACGTCGACGCCGGCGCCCGCATTGTCGATTTCGGCGGCTGGGATATGCCTATTCAATACGACTCCCTGATCAATGAGCATCACGCCGTGCGCCAACACGCTGGCGTGTTTGATGTTTCTCATATGACGATTGTGGATGTGAAAGGCCCGCAGGCAGAAAGCTGGCTGCGTTATCTCTTAGCCAATGACGTGGCGCGCCTGAAAGAAACTGGTCATGCCTTGTATTCGGGCATGCTGAATGAACAGGCCGGCGTCATTGATGACCTGATTGTGTATCGCATGGCCTGGGGATTCCGTCTGGTGGTCAACTGTGGCACCCGCGAAAAAGATCTGGCCTGGATGAATAAACAAGTCGCGGCTTACGACGTACAACTGACGGAACGCCCTGAGCTGGCCATTCTGGCCGTGCAAGGCCCGGCTGCCATGCACATTGTGATGGATCTGCTAAACAGCAAAGGCGCATCTGCCGAAGCGGTACAAGTGGGCAGCTTGAAAAACTTCAGTGGCGCCGAGTTTGGCAGCTGGTTTATTGCCCGTACCGGCTACACCGGGGAAAACGGCGTAGAGATTATGCTACCCAACAGCGAGGCGCCCGGCATCTGGGATGAGCTGCTGGCAGCGGGCGTCAAGCCCATCGGCTTGGGCGCACGCGACACCTTGCGTCTGGAGGCTGGTATGAATCTGTACGGCCATGACATGGACGAAAGCATTTCCCCACTGTCTGCCAACATGGGTTGGACCATTGCCTGGGAGCCGGCAGATCGTGACTTTATTGGGCGCAGTGTGCTGGAAAACCAGCGCGAGGCGTTTAAGCGCGGCGAATTGCCCGTGCTGTCTGGACTGGTCATGGAAGAGCGCGGCGTATTGCGCGAAGGGCTGCGTGTGCAATGCACCTTTGCCGATGGCGCGGTCAAAGATGGTGTCATTACCAGCGGAACGTTTTCGCCCACATTGAAGCATGGCATTGCATTGGCTAGAATCCCGTCTGGTTCGCAGAATGCCGTTGTCGAAAAATGTGAAGTAGACATCCGCGGCAAACTCATCCCCGTGCGCCTGGTAAAACCGGGATTTGTACGCCTGGGCAAAAAAGTATTCGAATAAGCCACAACACTATCCACTACTAACTATAAGCACGAGGAACTCTCCGTGAGCGATTTTCCTGATGATTTGAAATATGCCGCCACCCACGAATGGCTGCGACTCGAAGAAGACGGCACTGTGACCATGGGTATCAGTGACCATGCCCAGGAACTGCTGGGTGACATCGTTTTTATTGAACTGCCGGAAGAAGGCAAAGTGGTTGATGCCAAACAGGAAATCAGCGTGGTTGAGTCTGTAAAAGCAGCCTCTGACATCTATGCGCCGATCTCTGGTGAAATTATTGCCGTTAACGAAGATCTGGCTGATGCGCCAGAAACCGTCAACACCGCGCCTTATACCGATGGCTGGATCTGCCGTATCCTGCCCAGCAATCCCGCTGAACTCGAAGAGCTGCTGGACGCAGATACCTACGCTGGAATGTGTGAATGAATATAAATACGCCTTTGCGATCCCTGCAAGAATCTGAGTCGTTTATCGGCCGCCATATCGGACCTGATGATCATGATACGCAGGCCATGCTGGCCGAACTGGGTTACGGTTCACTCAGCGATCTGATCCGCGCTACCGTGCCGGATGTGATTGCCCTGAACCGTCCCCTGGCGCTTGCTGCTCCAAGCAGTGAGCAAGAGGCATTGGATCGCCTGAAACAACTGGCTCTGCAGAACAAGCTTCACCGTTCACTGATTGGGCTGGGGTATTACGATACCGTCACGCCACCGGTGATTCTGCGTAATGTGCTGGAAAACCCGGGTTGGTACACCGCGTACACGCCGTATCAGCCGGAGATTTCGCAAGGGCGTCTTGAAACGCTGCTGGCCTATCAGCAGATGGTGTTGGATTTGACCGGAATGCAGCTGGCGAACGCCTCGTTGCTGGATGAATCCACCGCAGCCGCTGAAGCCATGGCTCTGGCCAAACGCGTCAGCAAAAGCAAATCCAATACTTTTTACATCGACGAAGGCACCTTGCCGCAAACCGTTGATGTGATCCGCACCCGTGCCGAGTGTTTTGGTTTTGACATTATTGTTGGCCCCGCTGCCGATGCGGCCATCCATGATGTGTTTGGTGCCATATTCCAGTACCCGGATCGTAACGGCGTTGTGACTGATCTTGGCGATGTGATTGCAGCATTGCAGGCAAAAAATGCTATCGCGTGTGTCGCCGCTGATCTGATGAGTCTGGCACTGCTGAAGTCGCCCGGCGAAATGGGCGCAGATGTTGTTGTAGGCAACACGCAACGCTTTGGTGTGCCTATGGGTTTTGGTGGTCCTCACGCCGCCTATTTCGCAACAAAAGACGAATACAAACGTGCTGTGCCGGGCCGCATCATTGGTGTCTCGGTTGATGCGCGTGGCAAACAGGCTTTCCGCATGTCGCTACAGACTCGCGAACAACATATCCGTCGCGAAAAAGCCAACAGCAACATCTGCACAGCGCAGGTTCTGCTCGCAAATATTGCGGCCATGTATGCGATGTACCACGGCCCGGAAGGCGTGCGCAAAATTGCCTTGCGCATTCATCGTCTCGCCCGCGTTCTGGCTGCTGGTCTCACTCAAAAAGGCATCAAAACCAACACCGCCTTTTTTGACACACTGACATTCGCAGTGACAGGCGCACAACGTGAAGCCGTGCTGCAACGCGCCGCGCAACAGGGTTATAACTTGCGCACCACAGATGCCGCGACACTGGGCATCAGTCTGGATGAATGCTCCAGTGCTGCTGAGGTCGAAACGCTCTGGCAGATTGTGTTAGGTGCTGATGCTTCAGGACTAAACATTGAAGCAATTGATGCGGCGCTGGCTGATGACGCTGGCATCCCCGCTGCACTGCAGCGCAGCTCTGTATACATGACTCACGCGGTGTTTAATCGGTATCACAACGAAACCGACATGCTGCGCTATCTGAAACGCCTTGAGAATCGTGACCTGTCGCTTGCGCACGCCATGATCCCGTTCGGTTCATGCACCATGAAACTCAACGCCACCGCAGAAATGCTACCCATTACCTGGCCGGAATTCAGCAAGCCGCATCCGTTTGTGCCGCGCGAACAGGTGACGGGTTATCTGCAGATGATTCGTGAACTGGAAGATATGCTGGCAGAAATCTGCGGTTTTGATGCCGTCAGCATGCAGCCAAACTCCGGTGCTCAGGGTGAATACGCCGGCCTGCTGGCGATTCGCAATTACCTGAACAGTATTGGTCAGACGCAGCGCAATGTGTGCCTGATCCCAAGCTCTGCTCACGGCACCAACCCGGCCAGCGCACAAATGTTGAGCATGAAAGTGGTGGTGGTTGCCTGTGACGACAAAGGCAACATTGACGTGGGCGACCTTAAAGTCAAAGTCGAGCAGCACAAAGACAATCTTGCGGCGCTGATGATCACGTACCCGTCCACCCACGGTGTATTTGAAGAAGCGGTCAAAGATATCTGCCAGCTGATTCATGACAACGGTGGCCAAGTATATATGGACGGCGCCAATCTTAATGCTCAGGTGGGTGTGTCGCGCCCCGGTGATATTGGCGCCGACGTATCACACGTCAACCTGCACAAAACGTTTTGTATTCCGCATGGTGGCGGTGGTCCCGGCATGGGCCCGATCGGCATCAAAAAGCACCTGGCGCCTTTTGTGGCCAACCACTCGGTTGTCAAACTCGATGGCCCCAATGTCGACAGTGGAGCGGTATCAGCCGCACCGTGGGGCAGCGCGAGTATTCTGCCAATTTCATGGATGTATATTTCCATGATGGGCGCATCGGGCTTATTAAAATCGACGCAGGTTGCCATTTTGAGCGCCAACTATATTGCACAACGTCTGCAAGGTCATTATCCGGTGCTTTACACCGGTAAAAATGGACGCGTGGCACATGAGTGCATCATTGATCTGCGCCCTCTGAAAGCAGCCAGTGGCATAACGGAAGAGGATGTGGCCAAGCGCCTGATGGACTATGGTTTCCATGCACCCACCATGTCATTCCCAGTACCGGGCACCTTGATGATTGAGCCGACAGAAAGCGAACCCCGCGCAGAGCTGGATCGTTTTATCGAAGCCATGATTTCTATCCGTCATGAAATTGCACGTGTAGAGTCGGGCGACTTGCATGCGGAAAACAACATGCTCAAGCATGCGCCGCATACACTGGCCGATATCATGGACGAAAGCTGGGACAGACCTTACAGCAAAAATGAAGCAGCCTTCCCGGTAGCCTCATTGCGCGACAACAAGTTCTGGCCATCGGTCAATCGTATCGACAACGTATACGGTGACCGTAATCTGTTCTGCGCCTGTCCTGCGATTGAAAGTTACACCTGAGCAGGCTTGTAACTGACACCCGGTTGGCAGCCCGTCATCAGGCTGCCAACCATTAACTTCACATAAACGCCTCGGGCGCTTTGGCTTTGCCTCTCGCAGCCTCTTTGCTGACCAACCCTGATTGCACCAGCTGCTGCAGATGCTGATCCAATGTTCGCATACCCACATTGGCACCTGTCTGAATGGCAGAATACATCTGTGCCACTTTATCTTCCCGAATCAGGTTTCTGATCGCAGGGGTTCCCAACATGATTTCGTGTGCAGCAACCCGACCCCCGCCGGTTTTTTTCAGCAGCGCCTGAGAGATCACGGCCTGCAAGGATTCCGACAACATAGACCGAACCATGGCCTTTTCGGCAGCAGGAAACACGTCAACCACACGGTCAATCGTTTTCGCGGCAGACGTGGTATGCAGTGTTGCAAACACCAGGTGACCCGTTTCAGCGGCGGTTAACGCCAGTCGAATGGTTTCCAGATCACGCAACTCACCGACCAGAATAATGTCGGGGTCTTCACGTAGCGCAGAGCGCAACGCCTCATTAAAACCCATTGTATCCCTGTGCACTTCTCGCTGATTCACCAGACATTTTTTGCTCTGGTGCACAAACTCAATGGGGTCCTCAATGGTCAGAATGTGCTCGTAACGGGTATTGTTGATGAAGTCGATCATGGCAGCGAGGGTTGTACTTTTACCCGAGCCCGTGGGGCCAGTGACAACAATCAGACCACGAGGAAAACCACATATTTGCTCAAAAATTTTACCCATGCCCAGCTTGTCCATGGTCAATACGTCAGCCGGAATGGTTCGGAATACCGCTGCAGCACCACGGTTCTGATTAAATGCATTGACCCGGAAGCGCGCAAGATCCGGGACTTCGAAGGAGAAATCCGTCTCCATAAATTCTTCGTAGTCCTTGCGTTGTTTGTCGGTCATGATGTCGTAGATCAGGCCGTGGACCGTTTTGTGGTCCATCAACGGTAAATCGATTCTGCGCATGTCTCCATCAACCCGAATCATGGGTGGCATGCCGGCGGTCAAATGCAAATCCGATGCGCCGCTTTTGACGGCAAATGTCAGCAGTTTAGTGATGTCCATTGTTTATCTCTGAAAGTGGCCCTTTGTAACGGTACTGAACACAATAAAGCCAAGGCCTTAGTACGGCAAGCTCGTTTTATCAACGCGCCAACATGCTACTATCATGGCCGTTATCATCCAGTTGTGGCATTTGAATGAGCATCAACAGCATCGCTTCAAACTATCATCAATTACTTGCCTCGATACGTGAACAGGAGCATTTATATCAGCGTGTTACCGGTAGCGTGAAACTGCTCGCGGTCAGTAAAACGCATGGCCCCTCCATGATTCGCGAGGCATGGAGCGCCGGCGCACGTGATTTTGGTGAGAACTACGTTCAGGAAGCCTTGGCAAAAATTGCCGAGCTATCTGCCCCTCAATCATCGACACCGGGCATCATCTGGCACTTTATTGGCCCCATTCAATCCAATAAAACCAGAGACATTGCTGCGCATTTTGACTGGGTGCACAGTGTTGACCGACTCAAAATCATCCAGCGCCTGCAGGATCAACGGCCGGTGGAGCTGGCTCCCTTAAACGTGTGTATCCAGATCAATCTGTCCAATGAAGACACCAAATCCGGTGTCGATCTGCAGCAGGCGCGTGATCTGTGTGCGGCCGTTGCACACATGGACAGGCTGTGTCTGCGGGGATTGATGGCGATCCCGGCGCCGTGTGCTGACCATCAGTTACAGCGGGACGCGTTCAGACCGCTGGCGGATCTGTTCCGCGAGATGCAAACTCTTTATCCGCACATGGATACGCTCTCGATGGGCATGAGTGATGACTATGCCGCTGCGATTGCAGAAGGCTCTACCATGATCAGAATTGGAACCGGGATTTTCGGCAAACGCGAATATGCAGGAGAACAATCATGAAAAAACTGATCCCTACCGTCATTATCATGATGCTGATTGCGGTGTTATCTGCCAATGGCATAACGCCGTCTTATATTATCAGTGCGCCCGGTGTGGCATCTGGTATGGGTGCAAAACTGCTGTGCAGCGCACGCTATGTCAGCGGCTTTTCACAGCAGCAAGCGTTTGCAGATCTTGTGCAGTACTCATCGATTCTTGAGCGACTTGATGTGCAGTACAACGATGAAGCGCGCACCGTCAGCACCTCGTTTTTTGGGATGGCCCCCACCACTGCGACTTACGTCGAAGGTCTGGGCTGCGCCAACGACTATGCAGGCTATACGCAGCGCAGTGAACTGAATCATCCGGCACTGCCCGTTTTCACCAGCCGCTGGCCGCATGGCACCCGGGTGGAGAGCATCAATCCATCCATTCAATCACTCACGGATGCCCTGGTAGCTCAGGATAACAGCGCCGGGCTTGATACCCGCGCCTTGCTGGTTGTGCATAAGGGCAACATCGTTGCGGAATCTTACGCACAAGGCGCCTCGGCTGAGACACCATTGCTGGGCTGGTCTATGGCCAAAAGTCTGACCTCAGTCATGATAGGCAATCTGGAATATCGCGGTCTGTTGAGCGCCGACGACACTGCCGGTTTTCCGCAATGGCAAAACGATAATCGGCGCGACATCACCATCAAACAACTACTGACCATGACCGATGGCCTGGATTTCTCCGAAGAATACAATCCTGGCGACGACGCAACCGCCATGTTGTTTACCGAAGCATCCGCGTCAGACTATGCGCTTGGCAGAGCATTGGCCGAACAACCCGGCAGCCATTTTAACTACAGTTCCGGGACCGCCAATGTGCTGTCACGCCTGTACTTTGATAAAACTGGCGGTTCGCTCGCGGCCGCCATGCAGGACTACAGAACACACATTGCTGTGCCTCTCAGTTTTCAGCACTCTGTTTTTGAAACTGATGCATCCGGCGTATTTGTAGGCAGCTCGTACCTGTATGCATCTGCACGTGATTGGGCAAGACTTGGTCAGTTGATGCTGAACAAAGGTGTACTAAACGGTGTGCGAGTGGTCAGTGAAGACTGGGTTCAGCAGTCCGTGCAGCCCAACAACTCATTAAACGCGCGTGCCTATGGTTATCAGTGGTGGTTAAACTCGGACGGATCCGGCTCGGCGGTACGCTGGCCGGACTTGCCGGTAGAGGCGTACTCGGCACAGGGCAATCGCCAGCAGTATGTGATGGTCATCCCCTCGGCTGACACGGTTATTGTGCGCCTGGGTTGGACCTCCGGGGCGTACCCTGTCAGTTCACGGTTTGCTCAGTTGCTTCAGGCACTGGAATAAATGGCTGCCTCCACCTGGCAGCCATTCATTCAGACAAAAAGCTGATTACTTGCTTGTGCAGAACACGCAGAGTTTATTGCCATCCAGATCACGGAAGTAACCTGCATAAAAGCCCGAGTCACCACGTGGGCCAGCGGCGCCTTCATCTTTGCTGCCCAGCTCAATGGCTTTTTTGTACACACGATCAACCGTAGCAGGACTGTCAGCAGCCAGTGAAATCATGGTGCCGTTGCCCACTGTTGCTTCTTTGCCATCATACGGCTTGATAATACTGACCATCGGCGCGTCAGGGCTGTTGCCCCAGGCAATAAAGCGATCGTCCATTTCCATAGCACGTTTGCCACCCAGCTCCGCCAGCAATACATCATAAAACGCGGCAGCTTTAGCAAAATCATTGGTTCCCAGCGTGATATATCCAATCATTGTATTTTTCTCCGGTTAATAAAAAGCACCCGATTGGGTGCAGTAAACATACTGATGCGGTTAAACAGCGTGATGACAACTCAACCCGCAGTGAGCACAACTGCGTGGAAACGGATTGAGGAAGTACTTTTTCACAAAAAATTGTTGATGACAACGTGGGCAGCGTCTGATCGAGAGGTTGATGCCAAAGCCCGCGTACAGGGCCATATACAGCATCATCAACACGCCAATGTCTTGACCGTTACCCAGCAATGTGGTGACCGCCATGACATACAGAGGAAAGGTCAGAAAGCACACCATCAACTGGCTTCGGGCGCGCTTTATCTGCTTCAGTCGCGGCAAAAATTTTGCTAAAGACACCGTGCCGTTGTCGCCAGAAGTGTCCTCTGGGGACTGTTGGGAAGGGTCTGATGGAGACGCCATAACATAAACTCTGTCATCAATTTAGTAGTTCCGGCGTAAGATTCGTTCAATCAATTGCACAATCTGCCGATGAGCTTAGGATACCGATAAAGTCCGTCCGTTGACAGGACAAAACCAGCACGACCTTCAATCACACACTAACATACTGATATGAACTCAAGCACGATACATAACATCCTGATCAATCAGGGCGCAGAAGGCCTTGCGGCAAACCTGCTGTCCTTGTTACGCCGTGCGGGTATCTGCATCAATCCTCGGGAATTTGATGGCACTCATCTGCCCGATGATGTACCGGGTGGCGAGAGCCATGATCTGATTCTGTTACTGGCAGATTCCTTGGGACAGAGTTGCGAGGCACTGCTGAGACAATTGCAGAGCTCCCGCCGTGATATCCCCTGCTTGCTGATTTGCAAAACACCCGCGCGCTGGCTGCCCATGTTGAGCCTGGGTGCTGCCGGGTTGATCGGCGAGCCTCAGCTGGAATCCGCTGCCGGACAGGTGCAATTTGTGTATCAGGTACGTCGCGAGCTTGACCAGCTACTGCAACGCCGCGAGATGCGCCGCGCGATCAGCAACGCCCGCGAACTCAATCAGCGCCTGCAAGTATTCATGGACAACACCCGTGATGCCATCGCCTGTTTACAGGATGGTTTTCACCAGTATGCCAATCCGGCCTGGCTGCGGTTTTTCGGGTTTCCAGCACTGGCGGATACGCAGGGCATCTCCTTTCTTGATCTGGTGGCGGAAGAAGATGTCGAGCGGGTTCGCACGTTTATGACCGGCCCTTTTCAGGCCGGTCACCAGCGTT
Organism: Pseudohongiella sp.; assembly: GCA_030652635.1. Classification (GTDB taxonomy): domain Bacteria; phylum Pseudomonadota; class Gammaproteobacteria; order Pseudomonadales; family Pseudohongiellaceae; genus Pseudohongiella. The sequence continues at coordinate 10,868 of JAUSPW010000467.1, forward strand.
GCGAATTCACCGCCGTCAGGCGCGATGGTCAAGAGGTGTTATCAACGGTTGATAGTGCATCGGTCAGTATCAATGGCATGCAGAGCCTGCAATTGATTGTTCAAATCGCTCATGGTAATGCAGCCCTGTCCAACGCAGTGCGCGAAGCGGTAAGCCGCGACCTGCAAACCGGATTATTGAACGAAGAACACCTGCTACGCTCCATCAATCAAGCCATCAGCAGCGCCGTCTATCAAAGCCGATTTAGTGCGCTGTTGATGCTCAGCGCCAGCCAGCTCCCCGAAATTGCTGTGGTGCTAGGCAAAACTGATATGCATATGTTTTTGCGTGATATTGCCAGCGTGCTGGCCTCGCGTTGCCCCCTGCAATCCGTGCTGGGCCGCCTGGACAGTGGCGACTTTATTGTGCTGATGCCAGACGCCGACACGGAAAGTTGCCAGCACCTGCTGCAAACTCTGGACGGCCTGAACACCACCTTGCTGCCCTTGGTCCCCGCTGGCTTAAGCCTGCAGTTCAGTGTCGGTGCGGCGATGATCACGGATGAAGCACCCGATGCAGATACCTTGCTGATTCGAGCGCGCCAGCATCAAGCCATTCGCCGCCATCAGTCAGGCAGCAATCAGGGCGCAAATCAAAGCAGCGCAACGCTTGAGCTGCTGCGGCAGGCCTTGCAGGAAGAAAATCTGTTGCTGGTTTATCAGCCGACCGTTTGCCTGAGAGCAGATGCGCGCGAGTATTATGAAGTACGTGTCAGATTACCCATGGCCGACCGGCTTGTGTATCCCACCGAGTTTATTGACGCGGCCAACCAACATGGTATGGGTGAACGACTGGACCGCTATGTGCTGACACACGCCATGCGCGCCATTCGCCATCATGCCAACGAGCAATTGCGCCTGACCATCAATCTCACTGCTAACTCATTGTTATCACAAACGCTGTTGGCCTGGCTTACTCAGGAGTTGCAACGCCAACAACAAAGTCCGCGACAAATAGTCCTTCAAGTGAGTGAAGTCGACTTTCTGAGTGCGCCAGAACAGGCGAGGTCGTTTTGTGCGCAAGTCCGTAAACTGGGTTTTGAATTGTCGGTGACGCATTTTGGCTGCAGTCTGGATCCTTTCCGTATGCTGGGTGAAGTACAGGCTGAGTTTGTCAAACTGGACCGGGCCTTGCTGCAGAACATTGATGTGGACGCACGCCAGCGCGAGCGACTTTATGAAGTGGTCAGCGTTTTGCACGGCCAGGGGATTCGAGTGATTGCGCCCATGGTAGAAGAAGTAGAGCTGTTGCCAATCTTATGGCAAGCCAATGTGAACTTCGTACAGGGCAACTGCCTGCAGCAACCCTCGGATCATATGGATTTCGGATTGTTTAACGAAGAGGAGCTCAGCCAACTGCCAGCGGACTGAGCCCATTCTCTTGATAGAGCGTCCTATTCGGCCAACTCAATTTTGTCGACATTCTGGAAACCGCGCGGGAGTTTGTTGCCACGACGGCCACGCTCACCCGTGTAGTGCGCCAGATCGGATGCTTTAAGTGTGACATGACGCTTGCCTGCATACACCGTCAATGAGGCGCCGGCGGGAATCACCGCCATCGACACCACAAACTCCAGTCTGTCCATCACCCGACCCGACGGAATGCCCACAATTTTATTACCCTTGCCTCGCGGCAAGACCGGCAGCTCTGCAACCGGGAAGCACAACATGCGGCCTTCGTTAGTCACCGCGATCAGCACATCCGTTTCGGGAGACTGCACCAAAATTGGCTGCATCACTTTTGCGCCTTTTGGCAAACTCAGCACGGCTTTGCCGGCTTTGTTTTTGGCCTGCAGATCCGCAACACTTGTAATAAATCCGTAGCCGGCATCACTGGCCATCAGCAGCTGCTGCTTGTCATCGGCCATCAACACCGCTTCAAATGTTGCACCTGACGGCGGCGTCAATCGACCGGTCAAGGGCTCACCCTGGCCGCGCGCCGAAGGCAAGGTATGCGCAGCAAGACTGTAGGTACGCCCGGTCGAATCCAGAAATACTGCGTTCTGATTGCTTTTACCTTTGACCGCCAATTTGAATTCGTCGCCAGACTTGTATTGCAAACTGGTGGGATCAACATCGTGGCCTTTGGCTGAGCGCACCCAACCTGCCTTCGACAACACCACGGTGACGGGCTCAGTCGACATC
>JAUSPW010000471.1 GCA_030652635.1 Pseudohongiella sp.
CTGGACTCGAACCAGGAACCAATCGATTAACAGTCGATTACTCTACCATTGAGCTATTGGGCAGTAATGTCGGCCAATCTGAGTGGCCCCAACAGGACGCGTATAGTAATGACATTTGTTATATCGGTCAACCTTTGAACAGCAACTTTTTAAGGGTAATGTCACACCGGGATACCGCATGATTGTCTACCAAAAATACTTGACGCGGGTATACTCTGGCCCATGAATATTCCGTTCAAAATGCAGTCGAATTTTAGCCCAGCAGGGGATCAACCAAAGGCTATCGAGCAATTGGTTGAAGGATTGCAGGAAGGATTGCACTCTCAAATTTTACTTGGCGTCACTGGTTCAGGGAAAACGTTTACCATTGCAAATGTGATAAGTCGCACACAACGCCCTGCATTGGTCATGGCCCCCAACAAAACGCTGGCAGCACAACTGTATGGAGAATTCAGAGAATTTTTCCCGGATAATGCAGTTGAATATTTCGTGTCTTATTACGACTACTACCAACCAGAGGCGTATGTCCCATCGTCCGATACTTATATAGAGAAGGACGCATCGATCAATGAACACATTGAGCAAATGCGGTTATCAGCCACTAAAGCGTTGCTGGAGCGGCGAGACGTTATTGTTGTAGCAACCGTCTCGGCGATTTACGGTCTCGGAGATCCGGGTTCGTATTTAAAGATGGTTATGCATCTTGATCGCGGTGACAAAGTTGATCAGCGCTATATCCTGCGCAGACTCGCCGACATGCAATATTCTCGAAACGACATGGAGCTTCAACGCGCGACCTATCGTGTCCGCGGCGACGTCATTGATGTTTATCCCGCCGATTCCGAGAAGTACGCAGTGCGTATTGAGCTGTTTGATGATGAAATAGAAGGCCTGTCATTTTTTGACCCACTGAACGGCGAAATCATTCGTAAGGTGCCGCGTCTTACCATATTCCCAAAATCTCACTATGTGACACCTCGCGAAAAAATCCTGGATGCCCTGGAAGATATCAAACTCGAATTGAATGAACGCGTGCAACACCTGGAGCAATCTCATCGCTTGGTAGAAGCACAGCGGCTATCACAACGAACCCGCTTTGATATAGAAATGATGTCGGAGTTGGGCTACTGCAATGGTATTGAAAACTACTCCCGCTATTTATCCGGCCGTGACGCTGGTCAAGCGCCTCCCACGCTTTTCGATTATCTACCCCCTGACTCTCTGGTCATTGTGGATGAATCACATGTGTCTGTTCCGCAGATAGGAGCGATGTTCAAAGGTGATCGATCACGCAAGGAGACTTTGGTTGATTACGGTTTTCGTTTGCCCTCCGCCCTCGATAATCGCCCGTTGAGATTTGAAGAATGGGAATCGTTAACGCCGCAATTGATTTTTGTCTCGGCAACTCCCGGACCTTATGAGCAGGAGAGGGCAGGTCAAACTGTGCGGCAGCTGGTCAGGCCTACCGGCCTGCTCGATCCGACACTTGAAATTCGCCCTGCAGGGAAGCAGGTTGATGACCTGTTATCTGAAATTCGTTTGATTGCAGCGCGACAGGAAAGAGTGCTCGTCACTGTCCTCACAAAACGCATGGCTGAAGATCTGACTGACTACTTGATGGATCATGAAGTCAGAGTTCGTTATTTGCACTCGGATATCGACACAATCGAGCGATCTGAAATTATTCGTGATCTGCGTCTGGGGCATTTTGATGTGCTGGTTGGCATAAACTTGTTAAGGGAAGGACTCGATATTCCTGAGGTTTCACTTGTTGCCATACTGGACGCTGACAAGGAAGGCTTTTTACGATCAGAACGTTCACTGATACAAACGATTGGCCGCGCCGCTCGCAACTTGAATGGTCGAGCAATTCTGTATGCGGACAGAATCACGGGGTCGATGCAGCGCGCTATTGATGAGTCAGAGCGGCGACGCGAAGTACAACTTACCTTTAACAGGGTAAACAACATCACGCCTATAGGTGTCAGTAAATCGGTTTCCGATGTGATGGAAGGCGCACATAGCGCGGATGCCGCCAACGATACCCGTAACCGTCGCAAACTCAAATCGGTTGCCGAGCAAGCTGCTGACTACCAATCAAGCGGCACTCAGAAAAGTGACGCAAAATCATTGGCTGCGGAAATCAAACAACTTGAGCATAAAATGCTGGAGCTGGCCCGAAACCTTGAGTTCGAAAAGGCCGCTCTTCTACGAGATCGGGTCGCAGCACTCAAGCTTGATCTTATTAAGTAAATCTAAATACAGCCTTAGATTGCGCTTGGCTGTTGCCGCTCTCTTGTAGTTTTGAATGGCTGCCCCTATAATCGCCGTTCTTTCGGGAGCGGGTATCTTAACCTGTATAAAATCAGGGGTTTTTACAAGATTTGCCTGTAGTAAAGTAGTAATTGAAACAGGCGCGTAGCTCAGTTGGTTAGAGCGCTACCTTGACATGGTAGAGGTCACCAGTTCGAATCTGGTCGTGCCTACCACTAATCTAATTAGTGGTAATAAGTAGTCATCCGCAATCCGATTGTTTTATCCGTAAGTGCCTTGTGTTTCGGGCTTCATTCATCTCTTATCATACGAACTGCGACCGCCATGCCTTCCATTACTCTTCCCGACGGTAGTAAACGACAATTTGATCGTGCTGTTACTGTGTTTGAAGTTGCTGAATCTATAGGTGCAGGTCTTGCTAAAGCCGCGCTTGCAGGTCGTGTTGATGGCAATTTGGTCGACACTTCATATCTGATCTCGAGCGATGTGCAGCTTGCAATTATCACAGAACGCGACGCTGAAGGTCTTGATGTCATTCGCCATTCCTGCGCTCACTTGATGGCTCAAGCGGTTCAGCGCTTGTTCCCGACCGCACAAGTGACGATCGGCCCTGTTATTGAAGATGGGTTCTTTTACGACTTTTCTTATGAAAGAGCATTCACGGCAGAAGATCTCGAGAAGATTGAAAACGTGATGCAAGATATTGTGAAAGAAAACCTCACAGTCAGTCGCGAACTGATGAGCCGCAGCGATGCAATCGCCATGTTTGAAGAGATGGGCGAAAAATACAAAGTCGAGATCATCAAAGGCATCCCTGGGGACGAGGGGCTTTCGTTTTATCGCCAAGGTGACTTCATAGATCTTTGTCGCGGCCCTCACGTGCCCAATACGGGCAAGTTCAAAGCATTTAAATTGACCTCAGTTGCCGGCGCTTATTGGCGCGGCGACTCTAACAATGAAATGCTGCAACGCATTTATGGTACCGCGTGGGGCGACAAAAAAGCCTTGGCTGACTATTTGTTCCGTCTTGAGGAACAACAAAAGCGTGACCATCGCAAAATTGGTAAAAAACTGGATCTTTTCCATTTTCAGGAAGAAGCGCCAGGCATGGTGTTCTGGCACCCACGCGGATGGACCATTTATCAAGTCATTCAGCACTATATGCAAAAAGTACAGAATGAAAATGGTTACCAGGAAATTCGCACGCCTCAACTGGTCGATTACTCGCTGTGGGAACGATCCGGTCACGCTGACAAATTTGCAGATCAAATGTTCAGCGTGTCATCCGAGAATCGTATGTACGCGATCAAACCGATGAATTGCCCTTGCCATATTCAGGTTTTTAATCAGGGCTTGAAAAGCTACCGGGATCTGCCACTTCGTCTGGCTGAATTCGGTTCGTGCCACAGATTTGAACCTTCTGGTTCCATGCACGGACTAATGCGCGTGAGAAGCTTTGTACAAGATGACGCACATATATTCTGTGCTGAAGAAGCAATTCAAAGCGAAGTTGCCGCCTTTATGAAGCTGCTGTTTGGTGTGTATCGCGACTTCGGTTTTGATGAAATTATCCTGAGACTTTCGACGAGACCAGCAAAACGGGTTGGCTCTGAAGAAATGTGGGACAGAGCAGAAGACGCGCTGCGCCAGGCACTTAATAACAGCGGTCTTGCTTGGGAGCTATTGCCAGGCGAAGGCGCTTTTTATGGTCCTAAAATTGAATTTTCTTTAAAAGATTGCATGGGCAGAGTGCAGCAATGCGGCACCATACAAGTCGATTTTTCTATGCCAGAGCGACTCGGCGCACAATATGTGGCAGAAGATGGCAACAGAAAAGTACCGGTGATGCTGCATAGAGCAATCCTGGGCTCATTTGAGAGATTTATTGGTGTTTTGATTGAGCATTATGCCGGTGCGTTACCTGCTTGGTTATCCCCAGAACAGGTCGTTGTTTTGAATATCACAGACAATCAGCGCGATTATTGTGAAAAAGTTCGTAAAATACTGGCTGAAAAGGGCTTTCGTGTCAGTGCGGACTTGAGAAATGAGAAGATCGGCTTTAAAATCCGCGAGCATTCTATTCAGAAGACTCCCTTTATGCTCGTTGCGGGCGATCGGGAAATGGAAAGCGGGGAAGTTTCTGTCAGAACGCGTGATGGAAAAGACCTTGGCGTCATGACAATTGACGCGTTTGCCAGTTTTCTGGCTGACGATATAACACGATTCGGTCGTTCCTCCTCGCATTGAGCGCAGGTTATAACGCCGGATCCCTATAGTATTTTGCAGGAGAGAAGACGCTGTCCAATATGAAGAGCAGTTCCAAAAAGCCGGTCATTAACGAGCACATTGAATCACCCGAAGTTCGCCTTGTATTAGCGGATGGTGAGCAAAAAGGTGTTGTGACCATCGAGGAAGCGCGAGCAGCCGCCAGTGAAGCCAAGCTTGATCTGGTAATGATCGCCCCGGAGGCTGAGCCACCGGTCTGCAAGATCATGGACTACGG
>JAUSPW010000030.1 GCA_030652635.1 Pseudohongiella sp.
ACAGCAACTGTTTTATGAGGGTACCAAGTCATTGTTGAGCGTCATCTCCAGTGAGGCATGGCGGCACAGTGCGGGGCTGCCTGACTGCGTTGCACTTAATCTGTAACGGGACGCAGTTTACCGGAAATCGACCGTCAGCGCCTCCACTTCGTCCAGAATTACAGTCATAATGCGGCGCAAGAGAGATGCCGAAAGGCCAAGCAAACCAAAAAGCAGGAGTCTGCATGTCGCAATTGACACATCTGGATGAACGGGGCAGCGCCCGTATGGTTGATATCGGTGATAAGGCAATCACCGCACGTGTTGCGATGGCGGCCGCTGAAGTACATATGCTGCCCGAGACATTTCGATTGATTACAGAGGGTGCACACAAAAAAGGTGATGTACTGGCTGTTGCCAGAATTGCAGGTATTCAGGCTGCCAAAAAGTGTTCCGATCTGATCCCTTTATGCCACCCATTGATGCTGACTAAGGTAACTGTTGACTTTGAAATGGATGCAGTTAGGCATCGGGTCATGATCACCGCAATCTGCGCAGTCGATGGCAAAACTGGTGTTGAAATGGAAGCCCTGACAGCTGCCTCGGTGGCCGCTCTGACTATTTATGACATGTGCAAAGCGGTAGACCGAGGCATGGTGATCAGCAATATTCGCGTTTTGGAAAAATCCGGTGGCAAATCCGGCCACTACCGTGAGAACACCTCAGCATGTTGACCATCCAGTATTTTGCAAGCATTCGAGAGGCTCTGGGCCAATCGTCCGAGCAGCTGTTGCTGCCCGAGGGCATCAGCACGGTTGCTGAACTGACGCAGCATTTGGCGCTGCGTGGACAGCATTGGATGATGCTGGATGACAACACCCAAGTGTTGATTGCGGTCAACCAGCGCGTCGCTGACCGCTCGGCCATCCTGCACGGCGACGAAGAAGTAGCATTTTTCCCGCCAATGACCGGTGGTTGAGGACTAGCAGTTGAGGTCAAGTAGTCAAGAAAAGGTATCTGTGATGAGTGAAAGCACACCGCAAACCCATATTCACATCAGCGTACAAACTGATGACTTCGATCTGGCCGCAGAATATACGCAGGCAAGACAACAATCCGCGAACCCGGGTGCAATCGTGTGTTTCTGCGGACTGGTACGTGACGTATTGGCAGGGCAGGAGCAAGCCGCAGCACAGCAGACTTTAACGCTAGAGCATTACCCGGGTATGACCGAAAACGCATTAATGGACATTGCCACACAGGCGGCAGATCGTTGGCCCTTGCACGCAATACGCATCATTCACCGGGTTGGGACGCTGTCTCCCACTGAGCAAATCGTACTCGTGGTCACCAGTAGCGCTCATCGTTCCGCCGCGTTTGAATCAGCCGAGTTCATCATGGACTACCTTAAAACCTCAGCGCCGTTCTGGAAAAAGCAGGTAGCCGGTGCAAAAAGCGAGTGGGTGGCCAGTCGCGAATCTGACTACCGCGCTGCCGCACGCTGGTCTGCTCCCGATTAACGACGTGAGATTGGATGTGCTGATTTAGCACCGTTTCGCCACCACAGATCGGGCAGCGTGATCATACACCACTGCCCGGGCGACAATCCTTCAACGGTCCAATCCCCGATACTGTGACGGATAAGCCGTAATGTGGGGAACCCCACCGCTGCCGTCATACGCCGCACCTGCCGATTGCGGCCTTCTGTGATGGTTAACCCAAGCCAGCTGTCCGGGATATTTTTTCGGACACGTATCGGAGGGAATCGATCCCAGACCTCAGGTGACTCAAGCTTGCGAGCAATAGCAGGGCGGGTAGGGCCGTCATTAAGCTGCACACCCAACCGTAATTGCTGCATGGCGTCTTCGCTGATGATGCCTTCTACCTGCGCCCAATAGGTTTTTGGCATTTTGAATGAGGGATGACTGATTCTGGCCTGAGTCTCTCCACAATCAGTCAATAACAACAGGCCCTCCGAATCCTTGTCTAATCGCCCGGCCGGGTAAAAACCAGGCGCATCAATAAAGTGCGTCAGTGTTTGACGGGTCTCGGCACCCGTAAATTGCGACAGCACATCAAACGGTTTGTTGAAAAGAATCAGATTCGGCATGTCGGGCAGTATAACCGATTCGAACAGCGCCTTAAGCGACGGATGTTGTGGGAAAGCCGCAGTGTTATACTCGGTGCCTGCGATCAAAATCAACGCCTGTGTGGAGCGTGTTATGGGATACCACCATGTGCAGGTACCACCGGATGGTGCCAGAATTACCGTCAATGCTGATGGCACGCTCAATGTGCCGGATTATCCGATTATTCCATTTATTGAAGGTGATGGTATCGGTGTCGACATCACACCCGTCATGATCAAAGTCGTTAATGCGGCCGTGCATTCTTGTTATGGCGTGTCGCGCGCACTCAAATGGATGGAAGTTTATGCCGGTGAAAAAGCCGCTGATATTTACAATGGGGATTGGTTTCCCGCTGAGACATTAACGGCTTTAAAGGAATTTGTGGTCAGCATCAAAGGTCCACTGACAACGCCCGTGGGCGGGGGATTCCGATCCTTGAATGTTGCACTTCGGCAGGAGCTTGATCTGTATATCTGTCTGCGCCCGGTCAAATGGTTTGAGGGCGTGCCATCACCTCTGCGCGAGCCCGAAAAAACTGACATGGTGATTTTCAGAGAGAACTCGGAAGATATCTATGCCGGCATCGAGTGGCGGGCGGGGTCTTACGAAGCACGTAAAGTGATCGATTTTTTACAAACTGACATGGGCGTCAACAAAATCCGGTTTCCCGAACATTGCGGGATCGGCATCAAACCGGTATCGGAAGAAGGATCAAAGCGGCTGATTCGGGCAGCGATTCGCTACACCATCGATCAGGATCGCTCATCGCTGACACTGGTCCACAAAGGCAATATCATGAAGTTCACCGAAGGCGCCTTTAAAGCGTGGGGTTATGAACTCGCTCAACAGGAGTTTGGTGCTCAACCCTTGCCTGGCAGCACCGGGCTGACGTTTTTAAATCCGATCAGCGGTAAACCCATTGTCATCAAAGACATGATGGCCGATGCCATGCTACAGCAGATTTTACTGCGACCCGAAGAATACTCAGTGATTGCAACCTTGAACCTGAATGGCGATTATCTGTCAGACGCACTGGCCGCGCAGGTTGGTGGCATGGGTATCGCGCCCGGCGCAAACATTGGCCTGAACGCAGCCCTGTTCGAAGCGACCCACGGGACTGCACCGAGGTATGCTGGCCAAAACAAAGTAAACCCGGGCTCTCTGATACTATCCGCCGAAATGATGTTAAGGCATCTTGGCTGGAATGAGGCCGCCGAACTGATACTGAAGGGGATGAACAAAGCCATTGCCGCAAAAACAGTCACGTACGACTTCGAGCGCTTGATGACAGGTGCCACCTTGCGGACTTGCTCAGCATTTGGAGAAGATGTGATCGCAGGTATGGCATAACGGCGGGAGCCCTGGTTCAGAACCCCCGCCGTATTGTCAGGCTTGCGGTTGACCCGAGGTCTTGATGTTTGTTGCATGTAAGCCCTTAGGGCCCTCGATAGTTTCAAACGTGACTGGTTGTCCAGCCTTCAAAGTTTTGTATCCATCCATTCCGATGGCAGAATAGTGCGCAAACAAGTCGCCGCCACCGTCATCAGGAAGGATAAAACCAAAACCCTTGGCATTGTTGAACCACTTTACTTGTCCCGTAGCCATCGTATTACTCCATTGCACGTATAGTTTTATTTTAATTGTTACACGCCGGGCCTATTGACCCTGAGTGTTAGTCCTTAACTGGCATTTCTGTCCCTTTGGCTCGGTATTATTCACCATTTTTGTCTGTTTGCAACACTCTGTAATAAGGCATTAGACTAAAAAACTCAAATTGTTCACTTGAAGAAAAGGCATTAGCACCAATATGTTACTGAAAGAAACGGATAAGCTGTCCGATCTAGTATGGGGTACCACTACCGCCATGACGGGTAATTTGAACATGCATGAGATCCATTTACATACACCAGGCGCACCTGGCCAACACCCCGATGACGGCCGAGGCGTGGCCGCTGAACTGACTCGACCCCAGTTGGCCAAGCCGCCTATGTACAAAGTTGTGTTAATGAATGATGACTACACGCCCATGGAGTTTGTGGTGGGCGTCTTGATAAAGTTTTTCCACTTGAGTGTGGAAACTGCAACGCGCGTGATGCTGAAAGTGCATACCGAGGGCAGGGCAGTCTGTGGTGTATACAGTCGTGATGTTGCAGAGACCAAAGTCAATCAGGTCAATGAGTTTTCAAGAGAGAACCAGCAACCCTTGATGTGTGATCTTGAAATAGATTCATGATCTGCGCCCCAATACGCTAATAATGCGCTAATGTAGTGACCATGCAGTACCTTATGCAGTGCGCTGTTAGTAGCGTCACTGCAAACCGTGAGGAGGGTTGTCTTATGCTGAGCCGTGATCTGGAATTGACGCTGAGTTCAGCGTTTAACACCGCCAGGGAAAAACGTCATGAATACATGACTGTTGAGCACTTGTTGTTGGCGCTTCTCGACAATGATGTCGCGCTCGATGTATTAATCAATTGCGGTGCCGATCCTGGTCGATTGCGCGTTGGTTTGACCGATTACATCGATGCAACCACTCCCAAAGTACCCGCGCAGGAAACTGATCGGGATACCCAGCCGACACTCGGCTTTCAGCGCGTTTTGCAGCGTGCCGTTTTTCATGTGCAATCATCTGGACGCCAGGAAGTAACTGGCGCGAATGTGTTGGTTGCTATTTTCAGTGAGCAGGAAAGCCAGGCGGTATACCTGCTCAGCCAACAGGATATCGCTCGTCTGGATATCGTGAACTACATCAGCCATGGCATCAGTCGGCAAATTGGCAATGACGCCCGTCCGGATAACGCCGCGCAGGAAAATCGTGAAGACGAAAATCCACCTGTCGCCAGCGCCTTGGAAAGTTATGCAACCAATCTCAATGAACTCGCCCGACAAGGCAAGATCGATCCACTGATTGGCCGCGAGAAAGAAGTGCTGCGCGTTATTCAGGTTTTGTGCCGTCGTCGAAAAAACAACCCCTTGCTGACAGGGGAGTCAGGGGTGGGCAAAACCGCAGTGATAGAAGGCCTCGCGCGGCTGATCGAAGAGCAGCAAGTGCCCGATGTGCTCAAAGACAATATCATTTATTCACTGGATCTTGGCGCCTTGCTGGCCGGCACCAAATACCGTGGCGATTTTGAAAAGCGCTTCAAAAACCTGCTCGGTGAACTCAAGAAGAATCCGAAATCCATTTTGTTTATTGATGAGATCCACACCATTATTGGTGCCGGCGCGGCCTCAGGCGGGGTGATGGACGCCTCTAATCTGCTGAAACCCATCCTGACCACGGGTGAGCTACGCTGTGTCGGCTCAACAACCTATCAGGAATATCGGGGCATTTTTGAAAAGGATCGTGCCTTGTCGCGACGCTTCCAGAAAATTGATGTAGAAGAACCTGATGTCGAAACCACCTACAAAATTCTTAAAGGTCTGAAATCGCGTTTTGAAGAGCATCACGAACTGCGTTACAGCGACAGCGCACTGCGCGCTGCATCTGAACTGGCAGGCAAATACATCAATGATCGTTATATGCCCGACAAAGCCATCGATGTGATTGATGAGGCAGGCGCCTGGCAGCGGCTGCAACCGGAAAGCAAGCGCAAGAAACTGATTCAAGCGTCAGACGTGGAGAGGGTGGTAGCGGCCATCGCACGCATTCCACCACAACATGTCACCACCTCAGATGTGCAGTCCCTGCGCTCACTTGAGAGCAATCTCAAGATGGTTGTGTTTGGGCAGGATGAAGCCATTGGTTCATTGGCAACGGCCATCAAATTGTCACGTGCTGGCCTGGGTAATCCGGACAAACCCATCGGTTCCTATTTGTTCTCTGGTCCCACCGGTGTCGGCAAAACCGAGGTCAGCCGGCAGTTGGCGCGTATCATGGGCATTGAACTGTTACGCTTTGATATGTCTGAATATATGGAACGACACACGGTATCGCGATTGATTGGCGCGCCGCCCGGTTACGTTGGATTTGACCAAGGTGGCTTACTGACCGAAGCGGTCAGCAAACACCCTCACTGCGTACTGCTGTTGGATGAAATCGAAAAAGCCCACCCTGATGTCTTTAACCTGTTGTTGCAGGTGATGGATCATGGCGCGCTTACTGACAACAATGGCCGCAAAGCCGATTTCCGCAATGTCATTCTGATCATGACCACCAATGCCGGTGCTCAGGAAATGTCACGCGCCAGCATTGGATTTACACATCAGGATCACAGCAGTGATGGCATGGAAGTGATCAAGCGTAGTTTCAGTCCGGAATTCCGCAACCGCCTTGACGCTATTGTGCAGTTTGGACCGCTGGGCCCGGAGACAATCAGAACGGTGGTTGACAAGTTCCTGGTGGAGTTACAGGTACAACTGGACAACAAAAAAGTTACCTTGATTGTTGATGACTCTGCACGTGATTGGTTTGCAGAGCACGGCTATAGCCCGTTGATGGGCGCCAGACCGATGGCGCGACTCATTCAGGAAAAACTCAAAAAAGCGCTGGCAGAAGAAATCCTGTTTGGCAGTCTGAGTGATGGCGGGGACGTGCTGGTCTCGATTATGAATGACGAGGTCAAACTGGAAATTCGCAGCAAACAGAAAAAATCTGAGGGCAAAGAAATGAGCTC
>JAUSPW010000382.1 GCA_030652635.1 Pseudohongiella sp.
AGCGGGCTGGATGAAGCCAATATTTTTCATCTCAGCAGTGTCGGGTTTGGCAACAATTTTAACGAATCCGTGGTGAGCACCGAGGATCTGGCACTGATCAAGGCCTTGCCCGGGGTGCTGGATGCCACTGTGATGAACGCGATACCGGTCAGCGGCAGTGGTTCATCCACAGGGGTTGGTCTGGAGCCGGATCGACCGGAAACGTCCGTGCAAACCGCTCTGTATACCGCTGATGAACATGTGCTTGAAACCCTTGGACTGAATCTGGTGGCCGGTCGCGCCTTTACCAGTAACGATGTCCGCCGGGGAGGCCGCGATATGGATCGCAGCCACAGCACGGCCATCCTGTCGACGGCGCTGGCGGAGCGTATTTTCCCGGGCGAGGGCATGCTGTCTGTCGGACGCACCATCCACAGCCCCGGTGGTCGCACCATGGAAATTATCGGTCTGGTTGAACGCCTGCAAACACCGTGGCCAGAGTCATCGTTTATTGAACAGACCATGATTCTCCCGGAGGTGGTGGATGATGGCAGCACGCTGTATTTGGTGAGAACGGCACCTGGTGAGCGCGACCGCCTGATGATGGAAGTCGAAGAACTGCTGGCCGCCCAAGGCCATGAACGCATCCTGCGCAACAATCGCTCCTTTGAGGAGACTCGCGAAAACAGTTACCGACTGGACTCGGTGATGGCAACCATCCTGTATGTGGTGATCGGCACACTGATGTTTATCACGGCGATGGGCATTGTGGGACTGGCGGTGTTCAGTATCAACCGTCGACGTAAACAGATTGGTACCCGTCGCGCACTGGGCGCCACACGGCCGGCTATTCTCAGATATTTTCTGCTGGAGAACCTGCTGATCAGTGGCTCGGGTGTGTTACTGGGCGCGCTGCTGACGCTGGCGTTTAATATGTTTCTGGTACAGACCTTTGATATGCCACGCATCGACTGGTTTTATGCGCCGGTGGGCATGCTGGTGCTGATCATTCTGGGTCAATTGGCTGCGCTGGCACCGGCTGCCAAAGCCTCTGGAATTGCACCGGCGATGGCGACACGCTCAGTCTGAGCCCGGGCGAATTAAAAGCAACTGACACCCCTTGCAAGCCTCTGATTGTTAACGCACAGAGGCTTGCGTTGTTTACATTTACAGCGCAATATCCGTGCGTTTGTAGAAAACAATAACAAGGTCAGGAGCTCTTATGACGGTACAACAAACGGCGGCTGCGCCACCCATTGATGAACATACCAAATCCAATATGCGCAAGGTTGCGCTGACGTCGCTAGCGGGCACGTCCATCGAATGGTATGACTTTTTCCTGTACGGCACGGCTGCCGCACTGGTCTTCCCCATCCTGTTTTTCCCGGCTGACATGCCCCCGATGGTTGCGTTGATCGCCTCATTCAGCACCTTTGCTGTTGGCTTTCTGGCGCGTCCCCTGGGCGGCATCATCTTTGGTCACTACGGCGACCGGGTTGGACGTAAAAAAGTATTGGTGATTGCACTGCTGATGATGGGTGTGGCAACCACCTTGATCGGCTTGTTACCCAGTTATGCGCTTGTGGGCCCTCTGGCACCTATTCTGCTAGTGATTCTGCGTTTTGTGCAGGGCCTTGCTATTGGCGGTCAGTGGGGCGGCGCCATGCTGCTGGTCACTGAAACCGCACCTGCGACCAAACGCGGCTGGTACGGTGCCTTTGCGCAAGCAGGCGCACCGATTGGGGTAATTCTGGCCAACCTGGCGTTCCTGATCATCAGTTACACCGTCTCTGAAGAAGCCTTCATGAGCTGGGGATGGCGCGTGCCGTTTATGGCCAGCGTGATCCTGATTGGTATCAGCATGTACGTTCAGCTGCATCTTGAAGACACCCCCGCGTTCAAAGAGCTGGAGCGTTTAAAAATTGAACGTCAGAAAGCCGGCCTTGCGCCAGAGAAGGTTGTGGTCACCCGCTCTCCGGTACTGGAAGCGCTGCGTTTGTATCCAAAACGTATCATGCTGGCAGCTGGGGCGTTCCTGTCTATTCAGGTTACGTTCTACATCATGATTGCGTTTGTGGTGGCCTACGGCAGCAGTGCTGTGGGCGGTGTGGGACTATCGCGCAACACCATGCTGGCAGCGGTGTTGATTGCCTCTGCGGTGCAAATTCCGTTTCAGTTTTGGGCAGCACATTATTCCGACACACACGGCCGCCGCGGCATCTTTATGCTGGGTGCCCTACTGACGGGCCTGTGGGGTTTTGCGCTGTTTCCGCTGATTGATACCGGCAACTTTGTGCTGATCACGCTTGCGATTGCGGCAGGTCTGAGTTTTATGGGCCTGCAATACGGCCCACAGGCAGCATTTTTTACCGAGCTGTTCTCGACCAAAGTGCGGTACTCAGGCGCGTCGCTGGGTTATCAGATAGGGGCGATTGTCGGGGGTGCATTGGCGCCGACAATTGCGGTACTGCTGTGGAATGAATACGGCATTATCTACGTATCCGGTTACATCATGCTGGCGTCGCTGGCAACCTTGTGGTCGGTGTGGATGTTGACCGAGACACACGGTACTGACATCCACGCAGAACACCACTGATATCCTGTTAACAGCCAGCTAATCCAGTAAGGCTGTCAGATTCTCGTCACTGCCCTGAAACGTCAGGGTGGTGACAGATCTGCCCCGCTCAATGTTCACCGTATTGATTTGATCTCGCCACACCTCGCGCAAGGCGTTGTGTGTTACCTGCAGTTCTATTGGACCTTCAGACATATCCACTGGCAACGCGCGTTCCTGATAGACCCAGAAAAAATTGCCGTCTATTTCATGACCTACCGGCGAGAGCACCCACGCCTCACCCGACGGGCTCTTTAACTGGAACATCTGCTGCACATAGGCCGCAAACTTTGATTGTGTCTGTGCATCACCAATAATGTCGGCATCGCTGCCGAGCAACTGACGCATGGCATGCTCGGCATCGTGCAGGTAAAACCGATGCATGACCTCCAGCAGTCCGGTGCGCTCATTAAACACTACACGTGTAATCGCCGCTTTTTGTTGATGCGCATGCAGGGCTACTGGCAGCGCATTCAGCGCCACCAGCAGCAGACTTGCCTTGATCAAAACACGTCGTTTCACTCCGTTTCGCCTTCTTCCTCGGCGGACTTCAACTCTGTTTTGATGTCTTGCATGATGTCGCGGCCAACCAAGCCACCACCCGCTTCGGACTTAAAGGCTTCTACGCGCGATGGAATAAGTCGGCGTGGGTAGAAGTTGTTTTCCATATTGGCGTCAGCTGTCTCCCAACGCGGGTCCAGCACAATCTCACTGACCGGTTTATCCGCGATGATCAGCTTGCTAACATTGTGTGCGTTCTGGCGCCAGATCTCCGCCGGAATGTACATGTCTTCGACGCTGCCATCCTCATAGGTCATTTGCAGAATGATGGGCATCACCAGCCCGCCTTCATTGGAGAACTGTAGCACGTAGTAGTGCTTGTTTTCGGCCATGGCGCGATCAAACACGGCACGCTCAATCTCGTCCAGACCTTCAAGGAAGCTCTGATATTGATTGCGCTCTTTGTTAGTGACCGTATAGATGTCGTTTTCGTCGTAGAAATCAGTGACATCAGGGTTACGCTCAACCCAGCTCAACATGCCTTCTTCTCGATTACGAACAGAGGAAATGGACTCGGGCTTGTTGGCTTCTTCTTCACGGCGACGCTGGTAATCAATGTCGGGATCACGGGTATCCAGCTGCATGGCGTATACGCGATCGAGTGAAATATCCACGTGATCTGTGCTGTAGAACCAGCCGCGCCAGAACCAGTCAAGATCGACACCGGAGGCATCTTCCATAATGCGGAAGAAGTCCGATGGTGTAGGGCGCTTGAATTTCCACTGCTGGGCATATTCACGGAAAGCAAAATCGAACAACTCACGACCCATGATGGTTTCGCGCAGGATGTTCAAGGCGGTAGCCGGTTTGGAGTAAGCGTTTGGCCCCAGTCGTGTGACACTGTCTGACTGCGTCATGATCGGCTGCTGATCGGTAGAGCGCATGTAGTCCACGATGTCCCGCGGTTCATTACCCCAAGGGATATCCGGATCCCATTCGCGACCGGCAGCTGCGTCCAGAAAACTGTTGATGCCTTCATCCATCCACGTCCACTGGCGCTCGTCGGAGTTCACCACCATCGGGAAGTAGATGTGTCCGATCTCATGAATCACCACGCCGATCAGGAATCGTTTTTCCGCCAGTGAATAGGTGCGGCTGCCATCATCCTGCAAGGTGGTACGCGGCCCGTTGAAAGTGATCATTGGGTATTCCATGCCACCCACCGGCCCGTTAACGGACTGCGCAACCGGGTAGGGATAATCAAAGGCAAAGCGGTTGTAAACTTCCATGGTGTGAATGACCACTTCGGTGGAATACTCCGACCACAGCGGATCACCTTCTTTCGGGAAAAACGACATGGCCATGACAAAAGGATTGTCTAGGCTGTCCTGCCGGAAGCCTTTGGCATCCCAGATAAACTTGCGTGACGAACCCCACGCAAAATCCCGCACCCGCTCGGCATTGAAGCGCCAGGTTTTGGTTTCGGTAGTGCCTTCGCGTTCATTTTCCAGCGCTTCTTCCGGCGTCACAATGTACACCGGACGCGCGGCATCCTCAGCCTGTTCAAGACGTTGACGCTGCTCGGCAGTCAGCACTTGATTGGGGTTTTGCAGCACGCCGGTTGAGGACACAATGTGGTCAGCCGGCACGGTGATCTCTACTTCGTAGTCACCAAATTCGAGGGTGAATTCGCCACTGTCCAGAAACTCTTTATTGGTCCAGCCTTCATAGTCGGTGTAAGCCGCCAGGCGGGGAAACCACTGCGCCAGCAGGAAAATGTCGTTACCGCCTTCACGGGCATCATCGGGGAAGTGTTCGTAACCACTGCGCGCGCCGAGCAAACCGGCTTCCACAATGTTAAAACTGAAATCCAGATCAAAACGCGTGCTCTGACCGGAGCGCAGCGGCTGCGCCAGATCCACGCGCATCAGCGTGCCCACAATGGTGAACGGCAAAGCATTGCCCGCCGCGTCTTCCAGCGAGTGGATTTCATATCCCAGTTCGTTGTCAGCCATGTAATGCTGGCGCTGCAGCGTGCCCAGACTCATTCGAGCCGGCGCGCTACCGCTGCCGCTTTCAACCCTCGGCGCGCTGCCAAAGGTCTCCGTCAGTTCAAACATGGAATTGCGTTTGAAAATGTTCTGGTCCAGCTGCAGCCAGAGATAACCGAGGGTATCGGGGGAGTTATTCTGGTAGGTCACGCTTTGGCTGGCACTCAGCCGGCGAGCGGCTTCGTCCAAGGTGACCGAGATGTTGTAATCAACTTCCTGCTGCCAGTACTGATGCCCCGGCTGGCCTGCCGCGTTGCGATAGGTGTTTGGTGTGGGCAGCACTTCGTCAAGCTGGCGGAACTTGTCTTCGTAGGTGCCTTTGGTCTGACGCACCGCGTCAGCCTGCACCACGGCAGACAGGCTGAGCACACACAAGGCGCCCAGCAGAGAAAAATTTTTCATTGTTTAAAGTACCTGTTCAGGGCACGCGTCGGCGCCGCTCATAGCTTATTTCTGTTCGTAGTGACCCATCAGCATGCCCGTGCCCAGCACGTGCCCTTCGATAGCCGCCAACAACTGTTCTTTGTTCAGACCCGCTTCCAGATTTAAGGCTGTATCGAGCGCATAAATGCGGAAATGATAGGCATGGAGTTTGCCATCTACCGGCGGGCGAGGGCCAAAATAACCCACCTGACGAATGCCATTCACGCCATTGATCATGCCTTCCAAGCCGGGAACCCCAGTCACGCTGGCTTCTTTGGTCAGACCTTCCGGTAACTCGGCAGCATCTGCTGGAATGTTGTAGGCCACCCAATGCACAAACGGTTGTGGCATCGGCACAATAGGATCATCCATCACCAGCGCAAGCTGCACAGTGCCTTCCGGCAAATTGCTCCAGGTAATCTGTGGCGCTTTATTATCGCCATAGGCGGTATAGGGCAACGGCACAGTGCCATGGTGTTCAAACGCAGAGCTTGCCACCGTGATGGTGTCAGGCATGTCTTGCGCTGAGACGTAAAAACTGGCCACCATCAAGGCAGCTACGCCCAGACTTCTAAAAATTTTCATGAGGATTCCCCGCCTAGGCGTTGAGAAAAAGTGCAGTGGTTAAAAATAAACTGATCAACAGCCGGCAGGATAAGGCAGCCCCGCCCGTTAACTCAATATAAAAAAACAACTCAGTAAAAAACATCCTGTCTCGCAAAGTGGCCGCCACGACTTTCGGCACTTGTTGTGCAACGCGCAAGCGTGACAGACTGCGGCCATGTCTGAATCAATCCAACAATCTTTACCCGCGGCGCCGTCATCATCGCCGACGGCGCCCACTCCTACCCCCTGGCAGACGCTTGTGCAGGTGGTGCCATTTATACGCCCTTATACGCGTCAATTGATGGTCGCGACCACCGCGTTAATTTTTACGGCAGCCATTACTCTCGGGCTTGTGCAATATGCGCGCATCATTGTAGATGCCGGGTTTGTTGCCGGTTCAGCGCAGACGCTGGGACAGGCAGTGCTGGCATTCCTGTTGGTTTCCATCTTGCAGGCGTTCGGCACCTTTGCGCGTTTTTACTGGGTATCGTGGCTTGGGGAACGCGTCACGGCAGACATCCGCAAGGCTGTGTTTAACCATTTGTTGCAGATGCATCCCTCGTATTTTGAAGAAAACATCAGCGGAGAAATCCAGTCGCGCATCACAACCGACACAACCCTGATACAGACCGTCATTGGATCGTCAGCGTCAATCGCGCTGCGCAACTTCCTGTTGCTGGTCGGTGGCGTGGTGTTTTTGTTTATCACCAACCCGCGGCTGACCAGTGTTGTACTTTTCTGTATTCCACTGGTCATTGGGCCGATTGTAATTTTTGGCCGCCGGGTGCGCAAACAATCGCGCAAGA
>JAUSPW010000498.1 GCA_030652635.1 Pseudohongiella sp.
GGAACAGAAAACGGTATTTTGGCGATCAAGACATGTTCACAATAACGACCGGGCAGATCCACACCCTCTGCAAAACTGGCCAGGCCAAAAATGATGCTTGGTTCACCTGCGTCAACCCGTTGTCGATGCAAGGTCAACAACTGGGCTTTTTGGTAGTCATCCTGACATAAAATTACGGCGCGCAATTCTGCGGATACACCTTCAAGCACATCCATCATTTGACGCCTGGAGCTGAACAACATCAGCGAGGCCTCATTGAGGTTTAAGACCTTTGGCAGCAATGCCACAATGGCTGCTGTATGAGCCCGGGCATCAGCAGGGTCACAGTTTAATCTCGGAATAATCAATTTAGCAGCGTTGGCATAATCAAACGGACTGCTGATCCGATGGTAAACCGTCTGGGCAGGCAAACCTGCCCGCATGGCCAGTACATCAAATGTCCCGAGGGCCGACAGGGTTGCCGACGTTAACACCGCACCGGCACAACGCTGCCATAAGTGTTCAATTAATGTCTGCGCGGCCAGCACTGGGCTGCAGCTAAGCTGAAAATCGCTTGGCTCTTGGTGGCTGGGATTAAAATCCCTTTTAAAAGCGCCGGCTGAACCGGGGACGTTACCGGGGTTGATGGCACTCAGCCAACGGGCAGCGGGTGCTTCACCTGATACATCCGCGCGCGCAAACGCCTGCCATAATTTTTCGTTACTTTCCGAGCGAGCCACCATGCCACCAATCACAGGGAACCATAACTCTGCTTGTTGGCGACCTGGTAAGGTATCCGCCTCTTCCATCTGTCTTCTGAGGACCGCGCTGATGTCTCGCAGACCGCGGCTCAGTACGGTAAAACGAGAACCCAATTGTCGGGATTGCTCCTGCAGCGCGTCTGGTACGACACCCAATTCAAAGGTCATGGTCTCCTGACCATCCTGTTGTCGCCCCTCGTTTGACCTGGATTCCCCCGTCGCCCTTTGATGATCTGTATACATCGGCTCCAGCATCATCAGTGCCTGCCCTAACTCCTCACTGGTTGCCCGGATAAGTGGATCAAGGTCTGCACACTCTCTACCGATAACAGCACTTTCAGGTAAACGTCCGTCGGCCATGAGTTTTTTGAGAGTACGTGCCGATGAGTCCAGCCAGCCCAATGTGCTGCGCAGACGGGTAGTGGACGAAAAATGCTGATTGGTTTTGCCCGGTAAATGATGGGCTTCATCAAAAATATAGATGGTGTCTTGAGGATCCGGAAGAATGACCCCGCCACCTAAGGCGAGATCGACCAGCACCAAATCATGATTGGCGATGACACAGTCAACTTTCTGTACCTGCTCGCGCGCTTTGTAGAAAAAGCACCGGCTGAAGTTGCTGCACTTTTGGCCTGCACACTGACCTGATTCTACAGTCACTGGTGCCCAGTCACGATCACTGACAATACCCTGCCAGTCATCCCGGTCACCTTGCCATTGGCCTGCACTGATTTTTTCCAGCATAAGCTCATAGAGCGCCAGATTGTTGTCCGTCGGACTATCGAGTAGTTCCCCAAACAATTCCAGCATCGCATCGTGGCTGGCGTTTCCGCGCAGCAATTGATCGAGCCGTGAAAGGCACAAATACCGGCCTCGACCCTTTGCCAGAACGTAACTGAATGACAGGCCACTGTGCATCAGAATATCCGGAAGGTCCCGTAAGGAAACCTGTTCTTGCAAAGCAACCGTAGCAGTTGCCAGCACGACTTTTTTTCCAAGATGCCTGGCAAGTGGCAACGTCCCGAGCACGTAGGCCAGCGTCTTACCGGTTCCGGTACCGGCTTCAACGACCACAATGGGAATATCAGAGGCCGTGTCCGTCGATGTGTCAGCCATTTTGGGAAAATGGTCTTCAATCTCCGCACTGGGGGATTGTATTGCCGATAAAGCCTTGGCTATCTCCGCAATCATCAAGCGCTGTCCCGAGCGCGCGCGCAATGACTTCTGCGTCAGTATCTGCCGGTAGGCATTTTGAATTTCGTCCTTGATTTGATCTGAAAGCATGATTTCCCAGCCTTGGTACTCCAGGCAAAGCAGGAGTAATGTCTTTAACGTCTGTGCTGTGATTATAGCACCCGTCTGCTATGATACGTGGCCGATCAGGGAGAGCAGTGATTTATGACTTCGTCGACTACCGATAATACCGAGAAAACTCAGGAACAAGTGCCAACTACGGACGCTGAATCCACAGTGGTGTCTGCTCAACCAGCAGAGCCTATAGAATGTGTTGCGTCAGCAGAACCTGCAGAATCTACAGAATCTACAGAATCTACAGAACTTGCCGAGTCAGTTGAGCCTGCAGAACCGGCTGTTGATTCCGTGGAGCTGGGTTCTGATCCTGTTCAAACCGCGAAGCCGGTCGATAAACGTTCCGAGTCCGAGAAGCTGCAGAGCGCAATACACGGTACCTCTTACAAAGATCAACCTACTTTGTTGGCATTAAAGCGCAGGCTTGAGCGTCTGCAGGTCATGAGCGCGGAAAGTGCCACGCCAGACGAAAGCCTGGCAGCGTTGTCAGACGTGCTTGAGCGGCGATTGACTGAGTACAGTAATTGGCAGAAGAAACTGGTGCAGGAAATCGAGCAAGGCATTGCGCAGGTGACCGCCCGTATCGCCGATGGCAAAGTGACTGAAGCTCAGAGTCAACTTGATCGCAACCACAGCCAGCTGAAACGCATCAATCCAGATGATCAGGCCATATTGATTGCGGCGATTACACCTCTGCGTGAAGAGTTGGCAAGGTTACTCGACTGGAAAAAATTTGCCTCGTCCGAAAAGAAAAAAGAATTGATCGACAAAATGCAGGCGCTGACTGACAACACGACTCAGCCCGCTCAGAAAGCCAAGTTGATCCGTGCCCTTCAAGATGAATGGAAAACCCTGGGTCATTCAGACGACAACGATGGATTGTGGAATCAATTCAGTGAACTCGCGCGAGTTGCCTTTGAGCCCTGCAAACTCTATTTCAAAGAGCGCAAAGATCAACAGGCCGGCAATTTGATCGCCCGCAACAACATCTGCGAACAGCTTGAGGCGTATGCCGTCACCATCAAAGAAACTGGTGTTAATCTGAATGAATTAACTCGCCTGGAAAATCAGGCCCGTGACGACTGGAAGAAATATGCGCCCGTTGCGCAAAACAAGATTAATGCGTTGCAGGAACGTTTTAATGCTGTGTTGACAGAGTTACGACAACATCGACGCCATGCCATGCAATCTCACAATACCGCTAAAGTGGCATTGATCGAACAAGCAAAAGCACTGGTGACCAGTGACGATATTGCTGCCGCCATTCAACAGGCCAAGGCTTTGCAACAACAATGGAAAGATCTTGGTCCAGGTTCGTTCAAAGATGATCGTAAACTTTGGACTGATTTCAGGGCGGCATGTGATGCACTTTTCGCTAGACGCGATGAAGTCAATAAAGAAAAACGGCAACAGGTACGAGGTAATACCTCTCCAGCAAAAGATATACTGAAATCGATCACCGCACTGTTAGCACTGGATGATGAAGCTTTCAGTGAATCTCGATCAAAGTTTTCTGCACTCTCTGAGAGTTTTAAAGAAGCACTGACGCCAGATCTTAAAAACGAACGCAAGGCGCTGCAGGAGCAGTTCAGCAAACTCTCCAAACAGTTTGATGCTCGTCTGCGAGCAACGCCGGATCGCAAGACCTTGCAGCTTTTACAACACGTTCAGGCGCAGGCTGATTTCTGCGATGCCTTGGAAGCTGAACTCATATCCGGCAACACATTGCCCGATTCAGCAGAGAACCTGGAGCAGCAGTGGAGTGCGCTGGAGACGGTTTCGGATGACACGCTGGAACAGTTGCTGAAAAAGCGATTCCAGCAGCTTGTAAAAGGCACATCTGATGCGGACAGCTGGGCTGCAGTTCTGGATAAACAAGATCTGCGTGCACGAGAGCTGTGTGTGGAAGCCGAGATTATGCTGGGCGCCGACACACCTGCCGCAGACAAAGCGATTCGCATGCAACAACAGTTGAACCAATTACAACGCGGACTTGGCAGAGCGCCTTTGTCTCAGAAAGAAAAGGTCCAGCGCTTGCAATCTATTGAGCTGCAAGTGCTTGCGATGGGTCCATTATCCAAATTAAATCGTTCGAGTATTGAACAGCGTTTGCAGCAGCTCAAACAAAAACTGTGAGCTATAGGCTTTGAGCTTGAGCGGTTTACGCAGATAATCTGCGGTAAACCGCTCTTGAACTAGGGTGTATTTAGGTCGCTTGTGCGTAACGACTAAAAAACGGATTGGCATACATCTGCAATACATAACGCCGGATCTTTGGATCCATTGCTGCTATACGACTCTCAAACCGTATTTTTACCGCAGGATCTATCACAAAGTCTGTCAGTACGCTGCATCCTTCATCCGTCAAGCTTGGAATGAGGCTTGAATCCAAGTCACGAAGCTGATTGACCGCCAGTACATTGGTGGCGTGCATGTGGTAATTTTGGATGATCTGAGCATCTACCAGGCGCGCAATCGCTTCGTCATCATCCGAATCCAGGATCAATTCCTGCCCAAATGCCACATGGACATGCCCTTTGAAGCCGATCATACCGGTGACAATGCTGTTGATATCGCTTTGTTCGTCTTTCTGATAACTGCCCAGTTCAATTTTTTGATACAGCTCGTTGCCCTTTAAAACATCGCAGGCATCAAACTCGTAAGAGATCGAAACAGGAATGATATGCAGCGCTTGCAGGGCTTCCGCCAAAGGTTTGGGACGAGGCGCCAGTGCCAGCATCTTCAGCAGTGCGGTTTCAGTTTTATCGATACCATCTTTTGCACGCCCTTCCCTTTGCGCGATCCAGACATTGCATTGTGTTGCAACACAGTGATGAATGTACTCTGATAGTTGTTTGGAAGACTTTAATAACTCTCGTCCTTTTAAAGAGCGTTTTACGATAAAACTTTTGTTCAAGCGCATGAGATCACTCACAAACGCCCGCTTTAAAAGATTGTCGCCAATGGCTATATAAAGGGTGTCAAAACCTGCGTGGTATAACATGTAGTTTACAAAAGCCGGATCCATGGCTATGTCGCGGTGATTGCTGATAAACAGATAGGATCTCTCACGCGAGAGCCCTTCCAGGCCGCTATGCGTCAACGCCGTGGTTGTCCGCTCAATCATCTTGTCCATGTACAAGGCAATGATGTCTTGCATGGATTTTACATCATTGACTTTTTTTAACTGTGCAGTCAGTTTTCTACGTGCCATCCAGCACAATGGCCCTGGCGCAAGTTTGAACAGACGGGGGTAGCTAAACCCGGCGATGCTGCGGATAAAATCGGTGTCAGCAAGCAATGAATCCAGCACGGGACGAATTTCATCATTGTTGTAGGGTCTGATATCTTTGAACGGATCAGTCATTTACGATCAGCCTGCTTTGCGGGACGCTGTTGTTGTGATTTGTATGCTACTACGCAGATGCTGCGCTCCGACGCCGCGCGATTCTACCGATTTTGTCTGGCTCAGGCAAACAAGGCACTGTGGCCATTCAGCCTGTTTTGGGTGCGGCCCATTGTTCAAGCGTCGTCAGCCATTGCTCGAGGGCGTTTAATATGTTGTGGCTTTGACTGTCCGTATTCTGTAATCGTTCCTGCTGAATTGCAGCACGACAGGAAAAAAGGTTGAGCACATGGGATTCATGAACTTCGTTGGAATTCAGACATTTTTTCCAGCAATATTGCTGCCAACGGTTTAGTTCATCCGCATTCAAACTTGACTGGAAGTTGCGCGCACGGTAACGAAACAACATCTCAGCCAGGCGACTGTCTTTAAACTGGCTTTCAAGTTGATTGTGCTGGTTTGCCAGTTCAGAGGCCGTCATGGTGCGTAGTTTAAGCATCAGCCGTTTATCCGAATCACTGAAAAATCCACCTGAATACAGTTGCTCATCAGGATCCTGTTCAGCCTCTGATACTGAGTCAAACATCTGTGCCTTGATGTTTATTGCTGACAGCAATTCACGGGTGAATTGTTTGGATTTGCGCAAAAGATCCCAGTGTTTGCGGGCCTCAGACCAGTTGATGTGAGATTGAATTTTGCGATCCGAATCAAGCACTGACATCGGTGCAATGACCGGGCAACGGTTGGTATGCAGCACTGAGACAGGTAACCTGCCCTCGCCTTCCGCCAGATTTTTTTGAGCCACAAAGAGCTTCTGGGCAAGTTGTTCCGCATTCATGCCCAGCCAGGGAGAGGGATCAATAGACAGGTCATAAACGATAATTCCATTGTTTTCTTGTGGATGTGCTGCCAGCGGCATGATCAAAGCCATACATGCATTTTTGGCAGGATAGACAGATGAGATATGCAGAATTGGTTTCTGTGTTTGTAAATCCACCATGGCCTGCACCTGATGTTTGCTGCGCAGGTCAAATGCATACTGAAAGAGCTTGGGCTGCGCAGTGCGTACTTTGCGCGCCAGCGCGATGGTTGCCCGCACATCCGACAAGGCATCGTGGGCCTCGTCGTGCATCAGATTGTTCGCTTTGCTCAAGGCTTCAAGTTTAAAAACCGGTGTGCCGTCGTCCAGGCGCGGCCAGTTGACGCCCTCGGGGCGCACCGCGTAGCACAAGCGTACAGTGTCAATAATGTCCCAACGGCTGTTGCCGTTTTTCCATTCCCGTTCATAGGGGTCATAAAAATTCCGATACAACAATTGCCGACTGAGTTCGTCATCAAAACGAATGTTGTTGTAGCCTGCGACGCAGGTCTGCGCCTTTGAAAATTCTTCATGAATGCGCCTTACAAACTCCGCCTCGGGGAGGCCATGTTTTTGCGCATAATAGGGTGTAATGCCGGTTATCAGACAGGCTTTTGGATGTGGCAGTCGGTCGGGAGGCGGTTGGCAGTACAGCATCAATGGCTGGTCTATTTCTTCTAGAGCCAAATCAGTACGCACACCGGCAAACTGTGACGCCCTGTCACGCCGGGGATCTGCACCCCATGACTCATAGTCATGCCAGTAAATACTTGCTGCCATTGGATATTCCTGAAAGAGGCAAATATAACATATTCAGACAGCCACCCGTTCTGTAGTAATATCGTCAGTCAGACGACAACGCTTACCAAAGGACGCCCGCCTTATGCATTTCCCTGGATCCCACATTCTGAGTGTCAGCCAATTCGAACGATCTGACGTGGATAGGATTTTTGACGTGGCAGATGGTATGCGTCCCTACGCGCACCGGGAACGCATGACCAAAGTATTAGATGGCGCCATTTTGGGCAATATGTTTTTTGAACCAAGCACGCGAACACGTGTCAGCTTTGGTTGCGCGTTTAACCTGCTGGGCGGCGAAGTACGAGAAACCACCGACATAAAAGCCAGTTCATTAACCAAGGGTGAATCTTTGTATGATACCGGCCGGGTGATGAGTGGCTATAGCGACATCATCGTCATGCGCCATCCCCAGGCGGGTTCCGTTGCTGAATTTTCGCGCGCCAGCCGGGTGCCGGTGTTGAATGCTGGAGACGGCCCCAATGAACACCCTAGCCAGGCATTGCTTGATCTGTACACCATAAAAAAGGAATTGATGTCTCGCGATCAAGGCATCGATGGTATGCATATTGCCATGATTGGAGACTTGAAACATGGCCGCACGGTCCACTCGCTATCGCAACTTGTCAGCCTGTACAACAAGATCAGGTTTACCCTCATTTCTCCCAAGGAATTGAGCATGCCTGAAGAAATTGTTGAGGAGTTACGTAAACGTGGCCATCAGGTTATCGAAACCGAAGATATGGAGCACGGCCTAGAAGGTAACGATATTGTTTATTTGACCCGGATTCAGGAAGAGCGATTTGCCACCAAGATGGAAGCTGATATCTACCGCGGTCGTTTCCGTCTGAATCAGGCAATTTACACACGATATTGCCGGCCCAATACGGTGATCATGCACCCACTGCCACGTGACTCACGCGAAGAGGCGAATGAGCTGGATAATGATCTTAATCAGCATCCAAGCCTGGCGATTTTCAGACAAACTGACAATGGCGTGCTGGTGCGCATGGCACTGTTTGCATTGACGCTTGATGTTGTGAATCAAGTCGAGAAAACCGCGCGTGAAGTTAACTGGTACACCGAACGACGTTTCTAGGCCTTTTTATTAATCGCAACAGTTGACCAGGTATTGAGTTATGGGTTTTAAGGATCTGCTGAAAATAATGATCGCCAAAGAAGGCTCGGATTTATTTCTGACAGCCGATGCCCCGCCCAGTATTAAAGCCTTTGGTCACATGGTGCCTTTGGGCAGTCAGGTGTTGCCTGCAGGCACGGTCGAAAAAATTGCCGCCCAGTTAATGACCCCTGAACAGGCGCGCGCTTTTGAAAAGGATCCGGAGCTGAACATCGCTTTATCCGAGCCTGATGTAGGTCGTTTTCGAATCAATATCTTTAAACAGCGCGGTCAACTTGCCATGGTTGCCCGCCATATCAAAACGGATATTCCCAGCTGTGATCAACTGGGGTTACCGGACACACTCAAGAACCTGGTAATGAGTAAGCGTGGCCTGGTGATGTTTGTGGGGGGTACTGGTTCAGGTAAATCCACGTCGCTGGCAGCGCTTATTGATTACAGAAACCAGAACAGTGATGGCCACATCATCACGGTTGAAGATCCCATCGAATTTATACATCCACACAAAAAATCGATTGTCAGTCAACGCGAAGTGGGTGTTGATACAGTCAGTTATGAAGCTGCACTAAAAAACACGCTTCGTCAGGCGCCGGATGTGATTTTGATTGGCGAAATTCGCAGCCAGGACACCATGGAGCACGCTTTGGCGTTTGCTGAAACCGGGCACTTGTGCCTGTCTACCTTGCACGCCAATAATGCGAACCAGGCACTTGATCGTATCATCAACTTTTTTCCAGAAGAGCGCCACAAACAGCTGTTTCTTGATCTGTCGCTGAACCTGCGAGGTCTGGTATCCCAACGCTTGATTCCTTCGGTAGATGGACGCCGAGCCGCTGCTTTCGAAATTTTGCTGGGCACGCCACGTGTGTGTGATCTGGTTAAACAAGGCAAGGTTGATGAAATTAAAGAAGTGATGGAAAAGTCTGAAGATCAAGGCATGCAGACCTTTGATTCCGCCCTGTACACGCTGTTCAAACAAGGTCGTATCACTGAAGAAGAAGCATTAAAGAATGCAGATTCCCGCAACAATCTTCGACTGAGAATTCAATTGTCTGAAGGCAAAACGCCAGAACCTGCTGATGAATTTGCAGGTCTGGCGCTTCGACCAAAGGACTGATTTTATAGTTCGCGGGCAATCAGTAACTTCATGATCTCGTTGCTGCCGCCGTAAATTTTCTGGATGCGTGCGTCGATATACATTTTGGCGATCGGGTATTCCATCATGTATCCGTAACCGCCAAAAAACTGCAGGCATTCATCCACAATTTCGCATTGTTTTTGAGTAGTCCACCATTTGGCCATCGCTGCTGTAGAAGCATCAAGCTTGCCTTCAAGTAATTTCATGGCACAGTCATCCACAAAAACTCTGGCAATTCGGGCCTCAGTCAAGCGCTCAGCCAGTCTAAACTGGGTGTTCTGGAAATCCAGAATACGTTTGCCAAATGCTTTGCGCTCTTTTACATACTCACGTGTATATTCAAGCGCGCGCTCAATGGCAACACAGGCACTGACAGCAATAATCAGTCGCTCTTGAGGCAATTGTTCCATCAATTGCCCAAATCCCAGACCTTCCTGACTGCCCAGTAGATTTTCTAAAGGCACCCGCACATCATCAAAAAATACCTCCGAGGTATCTTGTGCTTTTAAACCAATTTTTTCGAGGTTACGGCCGCGTACAAATCCCCCGTGACCTTCGACTGATTCAGTTTCTACCATAATCAATGACACGCCTTTGGAACCGGCAGACGGATCTGTTTTCACCACAACACAAATAAGATTGGCCAATTGGCCATTGGTAAGGAATGTTTTCTGACCGCTGATACTATAGGCGGAATCTATTTTTTTGGCTTGTGTGTTGATTGCCTGCAGATCTGATCCCGTACCCGGCTCGGTCATGGCGATCGCACCCAC
>JAUSPW010000500.1 GCA_030652635.1 Pseudohongiella sp.
GTGGGCGCCACGATAAATGTTTTTTCTGGCGCTAGTTGCTGCATTTTATAGAAAATGCCTTGGTCAGTGGCTACGATAAACGTCTGATTCGGCAACTCAGATGCTGCTTTGATCAATTGACTTGTGGAGCCGACAACATCAGCAATGGCTAGCACGGAAGCGGGTGACTCTGGATGTGCCAGCACTTTGGCCTCAGGATAAACGGCTTTCATATCCAATAGGCCTTTGGCCTTAAACTCCTCATGCACAATACAGGCGGAATCCCACAGCAACATGTCTGCACCGGTTTTTTCCTGGATGTATCGGCCCAAATGTTTGTCAGGCGCCCAAAGAATTTTTTCGCCTTTTGATTTAAGATGCTCCACAATTTCCAAAGCAATACTGGAGGTGACAACCCAATCCGCACGTGCCTTTACTGCAGCTGATGTATTGGCATAAACCACCACCGTACGATCGGGATGCTGATCACAAAAAGCTGAGAATTTGTCGATGGGGCAAGCAATATCCAGAGAGCAGGTTGCCTCAAGGTTGGGCATCAGTACCGTTTTTTGAGGGCTCAGAATACATGCGGTTTCGCCCATAAATCGTACACCGGCAACAACAAGCATCTCCCCCGCGCAATCACGACCAAACCTGGCCATTTCAAGAGAGTCGGCCACAAGACCACCAGTTTCCTCGGCCAACGATTGCAACTCCGGGTCAGTGTAGTAGTGCGCCACCAACACGGCATTTTTTTCTTTTAACAAGGCTTTAATATCGCGACGATATTGCTGGCGATCAGAGTCCTGAAGCACATTTTTTTCAGGAATACAGGCTAGATAGTTTCGAACCAGTAAAGTATCCGCTGCCAGTTTGTCTTTGTTGCTTGTCATGTTTGACGGGGCTTTTTGATTCATCTTGGAACTTGCTCATCAGCAATCATCAGATGCAAGATCATAACACAGCACCCCATTCATGTTGGTCAAAACAAATTCTACAACTGACTGCATCCAAATGTGTATCGCCAAGCATCTGGTAGTCATATTCGAAAGATGAATATTAACGCGCAATTTTTGAATGAATAACAGAGGGAATAAAAATGAGTGATGATCTGGTTCCGATTGTTGCATTGATTGTAGTGGGAAGTTGTGTATTGATCCCTTTTTATCTTCGTTATCTTACTGGGATAAAAAAAATGGATACTTTGGTTAAATTGGCTGAAAGCGGTACCGAATTCAAGGCTGACACCCTTAACTTGCTTAGTCGCGAAGCCGGCCCAGTCACTGACTTTCGGCGCGGCGCGGTTTTTATTGCCATCAGTCTGCCCATCATCTTAAGCCTTCTGATCGCCGCCAAATATGAACTGGCTGTGTTGCTTGGTGGAATCCCTCTGTGTATCGGTATTGCATTTCTTTTGGCAATCAAGTTTGGGCGCCAACAACATGAAAATCACGAATAAACTACAATAGCTCGTCAGCTTGAGGGCACGTTCTGCATACAGATAAGGATGATCAACAGAACATAGGTATTGAATCTGAGTTGATTCAAAAAGTTCTGTTTAGAAAAGACAATGGGGCCTTTGGCAAACTGGTATCAATGCACCAGAGTCAAGTCAGGGGCTTCCTGCGTCGCCTGTGTAAAAATAATGCAAATGCAGATGATTTGGCACAAGATACGTTTGTCATCGCATTTCGCCAGTTGGCGCAATTTAATGGCAGTGGCAGTTTTGGCGGTTGGCTGATGAGCATAGCGTACCGATGCTTCTTGCAAGACCGTCGTCAGCACCGCAGGCTTAAACAGGTTTACGACCGTTTTAGTAGCGCTCCTGATTCAGAGTCATATTCACACCCCGATCGACCCGCAGACAATTTGGATATGGAACGCGCAATGGCTAAACTCGATCCGATACAAGCTGCTGCCATTACATTAAACTTAAGTCTTGGATACTCGCATGCAGAGGTATCAAAAATTCTAGGTATACCGCTAGGCACCGCCAAATCTCATATAAGTCGAGGCCTGGACTGCATAAGAGCACAAATGAACGACTCTTACAGTGAGAAAAGCTGATGAATCAGATCAATGATGAACATTCTGAAGTAAGGCTCTTTATCCCACCATTATTGCCTATAGCCGATGAGGGATTTACAGATAGCGTATTGGTCAGGACTCGACTCATTAAATGGCGATACGATGCCATGTTTTTTTTGGCATGGGTTTGTTTCAGCCTGTCGACTTTTATCATTGTGCCATGGCAAACAGCGGCAAGCGGAATTCAACAGTTTTTAGAGACAAGGCTCTTGCAATCTCTTCAACAGCTAGCGCCATGGGCACAAGGCCTGCAGTCAGACCTTGCTCACCAATTAGACCTGAATCAATCGATCCTGGTGGTGGCAGCTGCATGCACTTTTTGTGCAGTAATGCTTTATGGACTGTTTGCGGAAGACTAATGGTTGTATCAAGCCTCTAAGGTGGCATTGAAACCATAATATGGTGGGGCGTGATGGATTCGAACCATC
>JAUSPW010000514.1 GCA_030652635.1 Pseudohongiella sp.
CGGATTTTGTGCATCTGTTCCAGTGTCATTGACACCAGATCCTGACCTTGAAACAAAATCTGTCCGCCGACAATCTGCCCCATAGGCTGTGGTAACAAACGCATAATGGACTGCGCTGTCACACTTTTACCGCAACCGGACTCACCTACAATCCCTAGCGTTTCGCCAGCATTAACCGAAAACGTGACATCGTCGACCGCGCGAACGCGGCCCTCGTCGGTATCGAACTCTGTAATCAGGTTCTTGATTTGTAAAATCGGGTCAGTCATCAGGCAGCCTTATTGCATCCGGTACTGATCATACACACGGATTTGAGGCTCGAACGCCTGACCAGCACGACGCGCCGCCA
Source organism: Pseudohongiella sp. (assembly GCA_030652635.1). Lineage (GTDB taxonomy): Bacteria > Pseudomonadota > Gammaproteobacteria > Pseudomonadales > Pseudohongiellaceae > Pseudohongiella. The sequence goes on from JAUSPW010000514.1 coordinate 350, forward strand.
GCGTTTCCTGTTTTAACTGCTCGTCTATCCAATGCACATGCAGTTCGGTCGCCAATGACGGTGATTTATGATTAAAAAACTCAGGGTACTTGACCCAACGCCAATGCCCGATCCGGTAGAAATCTTGCACAAAACCGGGAACAAACGAGGCGTACTCGTACACAAACTCCTGCATGCGATGTGACAACTCGCGCATTTCATCCACATCGTTTGAGGCCACAAACTGATCAATCATCTGGTCCAGCTCATAGCTGGCCAACACTTCCATGTTGTTTGTCTGCACCTTGATCTTGCGGTCAGGGTTCACGCTGCCGTCCTCAAGGAAGGCATCATCATAGGCATTGTCTGAATGGTAGTAATCCCAGAAACGTGCGTACATTTCAGTACCGACGCCCAAGGCTACAAACCCGATGTCATGCTGCTTTTCCTGCACTTTTTGCCAACCAGCTGTCTGATCCAGAACTTCTATGCGGAATTCCAGTCCAGCCTTTGCTGCTTCTTCGCGCAAAATGGTGAGAATGTCCGCAAAAGTGGGGTAGCCCGTGGTGATGGTAAATGCCAGCCGCTGCCCTTGCTCGTTCACCAGAATGCCATCCGGCCCGCGTGTGGTGAATCCTGCCAAGGCAAAGTGCTCAAGTGCTTTGTCGATATCAAACGGTCGCGCACGAATGGTCGGGTGCGAGAAACTGCCAAAGCCGTCATTCGCTGTGTGCATGCGGGAATAGTCACCACGAAAGAAACTCTCGATCACCAGATCCCAGTTGCTGGCGTACTGAATACCAAGCCGCACGTTCTGATCATCGAGCATTGGTCGAGAGGTGTTCATCCACAAACCATAGTTGGGACGTGGACGCTGGTTATAAAACACTGATTTGTGGATATAACCGTTGGCAACATCCGGGTCAGTATTGGGCAGCTTCTCATACCAGTGTTCCGCCAGATTTAAACCAAACTGATCAATGTCGCCACGCTTGAAAGACTCAAAAACATTATTGGCATCGCGTATCACATTCAGCACAATTCGATCGACGTTGTAGCGATTGGCGAAATACTTTTTGTCCTTTGCCCACCAGTCCTGCAAACGCGTCAGTGTCACTGAACGACCCGGTATCAGATCCTCATCGCGAATCACGTACGGCCCTGTAGTTGGTACAAATCGCCACTGATAACGCTCCACAAAGTCCTCACCCAGTTCCTTGTAAAAATGTTGTGGTTCCGGGCGCAGATCCAAGGCCTGATAGGCGAAGTCCGGTTTTTTGGTGTTCATGGTAACGGACAGGGTATGGTCGTCGTACTTGGTAATATTGCTGAAGGTAATGTTGTAATAATTGTTGTACCAGGGCGCAACAATGTATTCCGAGCGATTAAAGAAAAACATAAACATAAAATCATCAACGGTGATGGCTTCACCGTCCGACCAGCGTGCTGCCGGATCAAGGCGTGCGTACACAATGCCGTTTTCCTCATCCAGTGCCCACTCGCTTGCCAGCGCCGGATAAAAATCGTAATCCGTGTCTGGGTGTTTTAACGCCAGCGGCAGCGTGACATCATCCAGAATCCAGGTGCGGAACGCGCCGTTGGAATCAGGCCCGACATAACGCAAGGTGCGTGGAAAATCCTGAATGGATCCATACTGTGTGCCACCTTTTTTGGCATCAGGAGAGCCCAGATCCGGCAGGCCTTCGCCGCGCTCCCAGACCAGATCTGCTGGCAAATCAGCCAAGGTTTTAAACTGGAACAGATCTGGGTGCGCAGCGTAATAATCCAGCACTTCTTGCGTATTGTCGCGGACTTCAGCCTGTTCGGTGGCACCGCCACACGCTAACAGCGTTGCCGCCAGCACCACACCCGACAGCATATTGCGCACGGTTCTGATCATGTTAATTACCCTCCAGACAACACAGCCTTTAAAAACCCTGCCTTGTGAGCAGAGACATCATTTGTACACAGTAAACTTTTTAGGATCGAATGATTCCCGAATGGCTTCACCAATAAAGGTCACCAACGTCAGCAGCACAACCAGCGTGCCAAAGGCCGATGTCACAATCCAGGGCGCAGTGCGCAAATTGGCAGTGCCCTGTTTCAGCAACTCACCCAGACTTGGCGTGGGGGGTGGCAAACCAAAACCCAGAAAATCCAGCGCTGTAATTGCGGTAACAGCAGCGATCACGGTAAATGGCATAAACGTGACCAGCGTGGCCAATACGTTGGGCAGAATATGTTTAAAAATAATCCGCGTATTCGACGAGCCAATCAGGCGCGCCGACGCCACATAATCACGGACCTTCTGTTTATAGGTTTCCGTGCGCATGTAATAGGTCATCGACGTCCATGAAAACAACACCATGACCGTCAGCAAAATGGATATGCGGGTGAAGATCGAGAACGCGGCGGGTATCACCGAAAAGATAATAATCACCATGTACAAAAACGGCACATTGCTCCAGATTTCAATGACGCGCTGAAACAGCAGATCAAACAAACCACCGAAATATCCCATAGCCGCGCCGATGGCGATACCAATCACATAGGTTGCCAACGTAAATGCCATAGCAAAAAACAGTGCGGTGCGTGTGCCATAAAACAATCGCGCCAGAATGTCGCGGCTGGTGGAGTCGGTGCCAAGGTAGTGCTGATTCGCCGCCGAAGGTGCTTCCGGCCTGAATATCCCCGTGGTGGAGTGATTTTCATTGGGGCTGTAAGGCACGAGGGGCAGCAATACCCAGTTGCCGCTGTTTTCCTCGGCAAACCGCTGTTTTAACTCGCGGTAGTTGGTTTCATAGGTGTAAGGAAAACCAAAGTCGGTGCCCGGATGAAACGCGCTATAGGTGGGGAAATACCATTCACCTTCATATTTCACCACCAGAGCACGATTGTTGATCAGCAACTCGCCCACCACAAATAGCCCCAGCATCACCATCAGAATCAAAAAGCTGTAATAGCCGCGCTTGATCTGCCGGAAGCGTTTGAGCTTTTTTATGGTCTGTGGGTTCAGTCGCAACATGTCGTCCTCAATTAAATCGAATGCGAGGGTCAACCAGCGCGACCAGAATGTCTGAAATGATATTACCGATCAGCAGCAGCAAACTGGCCAATAACACCACGCCCATGACCACAGGGTAATCCCTGTCCACAATGGCGTTGAGGCCCAGCAGACCAAACCCGTCGATATCAAAGATGGTTTCCACCAGAAACGAACCGGACACCAACAAGGTGATGTTCTGCCCAAACGTGGTGGCAATCGGAATCATGGAATTGCGCATGGCGTGGCCGGTCACCGCTTTTCTGAACGACACACCTTTGGCGATGGCCGTACGGATATAGTCCGCCGCCAGATTGTCCATCAGATGATTCTTCAATAGCAGCGTCACCAATGCAAAACTGCCGACCAGATAACAGATCAACGGCAAGACAGAATGCTGCACCAGATCCACCACCTTGTCCCATGGGCCAAGTTGATTGAACTGCATGCTGACGAACCCGCCCATCGGAAACCATTCCAGTTTAACGGAGAAATACAGCAGCAACAGCGATCCCAAGGCGTACCCCGGAATGGCATAACCCACAAAAATCAGAATGGAGCTGACGTTATCGACCATGGTCCGGTGTTTGATGGCCTTTAGTACGCCTAAGGGAATACACACCAGATAGGTCAGCACCAGCGTCACCAATCCGTAATACAGCGACACCGGAAAGCGACTACTGATGACCTGAGTGACCGGCTGATTGTAGCGATAGGAGTTGCCCAGATCCCCCCGCAGTACTTTGCCCATCCAGTCCACGTAACTGGCGAACATGGGTTTATCAAAACCGTAGTATTCGCGTAAACGATTCAGCTGATCCTGTGACAAGGCCATGCCCTGACCTGCCTGACTGGCACCACCGCCACCGCTCATCACACTCATCTGCTGCGATTCCATGATGGCCCGCTCAAGTGGGCCTCCTGGTACCAGGCGAGTGATCATAAAAACAATGATGGTGACCCCGATCAGTGTCGGGGGGATCAGTAACAATCGTCTGAGAAAGTAGTCACGCATGGTTGTGGCGTTTGTCCTCAGGACACTGCGTCAGTATACAGATGACAGGCAACCAGTCGGTCTTCATTCACCAGTGGTAACAATTCTGGTGTTTTTTCGCGGCAGACCGGCATTACCTTTGGACAACGACCGGCAAACCGGCATCCGGGGGGGACATTCACTGGCGAGGGAATCTCGCCTTGTATCGGGGTGGATAAACGCTGTTTTTCACGGCCGGGATCGGGTTCAGGATTAGAGGCGATCAGTATCTGTGTGTAAGGATGACGCGGTTGAAAATACACATCAGCGGCCTTACCTATTTCCATCACTGACCCCAGGTACATTACCGCCATCCGGTCGCTGATATAGCGCACCATGGACAGATCATGCGCAATAAACAGCATGGTCAGCCCCATCGATGTTTTTAAATCATTAAGCAGATTCACTACTTGCGCCTGCACTGAGGCATCCAGTGCCGAAATCGGCTCATCACAGACCACAAATTCTGGCTCCATGATCAACGCACGCGCAATACCAATACGCTGACGCTGACCGCCGGAAAACTCATGGGGATAGCGCGAGGCATGCGCGGCATGCAAACCGACGCGCTCCAAGGCCGCCGTGACTCTGGCGCGCACATCACCCGCCTGTATATCCGGTTTCAGACGCAAACCTTCGGCAATGATTTCACCAACGGTCATGCGTGGATTCAACGAGGCATACGGATCCTGAAAAATCATCTGCATGACATTAGCCATACGCAGAAAATCTTTTGGCCGGTAATGTGCAGGTAATTCTTCGCCTTTGTAGATCACACTGCCAGCCGTTTTGTCATACAAACCCAATAGCGTCTTGCCCAGCGTGGATTTGCCGGAACCGCTTTCGCCAACCAGACCCAGGGTTTCGCCTTCAGCAATACTGAAACTGACACCATCGACCGCGTGCACACGTTTACCGCGGCCCATGTCAAAATACCGCGTGAGTTTTTCCAGCCTGATCAATTCACTCATGCCTGCACCTCGTCAATGTGTGCAGTTGCCTTTTTGTACAGGCCCTCTGATGCGCCAGTATGCTGCGGATGTTGTTGCCAGCAGCGCGACAAGTGGCCCTCATCCAGTGTAAAAATGGGTGGATTATCCGACTGGCACACGCGCATGGCGCGATCACAGCGCTCACAGTACGCACAGCCTGCGGGCGGAGAAAACATATCGGGCGGGCTGCCGGGTATCGGGCGCAAGCGGTGGTCTTCGCCACCCGAATGACTGGGCATGGCCAGTTTCAAGCCGAGGGTATAGGGATGCGCAGAGCGGTAAAAAATATCTTCAACAGAACCTGATTCAACAATCTGGCCGGCGTACATCACCGCTACCCTGTCAGCCATACGCGCCACAACTGATAAATCATGGGTAATCAACACAATCGCCATGCCGGTTTCTTTCTGCAACGACTGTAGCAGATCCAGAATCTGCGCTTGAATGGTGACATCCAGTGCGGTGGTCGGTTCGTCTGCAATCAGTAAGGAAGGTTTGCAGGCAATAGCAGTGGCGATCATTACGCGCTGCAACATGCCACCTGAAAACTCAAAAGGGTACTGTTTGGCCCGTCGTGCGGCTTCCGGTATGCGCACCAGATCTAACAGTTCTATAGCGCGACTGAAGGCTTTGGAACGGCTGTACCCGCGATGAACTTCCAGCGTTTCAGCAATCTGATCGCCAATACACATGGTCGGGTTCAGGGAACTCATGGCATCCTGGAAAATCATGCCAATTTCGTCACCACAAATAGTTTTGCCATCAAGTTTGCGCTGGCCCAGAAATTCCTTGCCACGCAGTTTTGCAGATCCAGCAGTGATACGACCGGGGGGCATCGGAATCAATCCTGTAACGGACTGCATCGCCACTGATTTGCCTGACCCTGATTCACCCACTATGGCCAGTGTCTGCCCAGACTCTACTGAAAAGTCCACGCCGCGTAAGGCTTTAACAATGCCGCCGTAGGTATCAAACTCGACGTGTAGATTACTGACCTCCAGCAACGCCGTCATACCGAATTCCTCATTTTTGCATCCAGCGCGTCGCGCAGTCCGTCACCCAGCAGGTTAAATGCCAACACCGTCATGCTGATCATCAATGCCGGGAAAATCAGTTCATGCGGGTGAGTGAGCATGGTCTTCAAACCTTCATTACACATGCTGCCCCACGACGCGGTGGGCGGGGCCACACCCATGCCAATAAACGACAGGAAGGCTTCCGTAAAAATGGCGGCGGGAACCGCAAAGGTCAACGTCACCAGGATGACACCCAGTGTGTTAGGGATCATATGACGCCAGATCAGGTATTGATGAGAACCCCCCAGCAGACGGGCAGCGCTGACATAAGCTTCTTCACGAATCTGCAGAATCTGGCCTCTGACCAGACGCGAGGTCGCGGGCCACGACAAAATCACCAGCGCAATCAACATGGGCACAATGCCGCTTTCACCCGGCCCTATGCCAAACACCACCTGAAACAGAATCATAAACAACAAGAAGGGCAGCGCCACCACAAAGTCGGCAAATCGCATCATCACCTGATCAACTTTGCCGCCAATAAACCCAGCGGTTGCGCCGTACAACACACCAATCGCTACAAACATCAACGGCGCCAGCAGACCAATAAACAGTGAAACGCGGGCGCCGGCCATCAAGCGCGCCAGCATGTCACGACCGAGATAATCAGTGCCCAGGGGATGCAAGGATAATTTGATTGCATCACCAATCTGCAATGCATCGGGATCTTCAACCAGCCCACGGGCAGCCACTTCGTCACGCGTGATCACCCTCAGCACATCGGCCTCAATGGTCTGTGGTGTTCCAATGCGTTGACCTATGTCATCCAGCGCAACTACTGAGTAGAAATACCGTCGTGCACGCAGATCAAGTCTGTCCTCGTACCAGTGCAGACCATCGCGCGTGATGGAGGCGATTGGCAGCCCCAAAACCAGCTCGCTTGGGGGTTCGTAATGATTGCGATAAATTGCGTACGCTGATGCTGAGGGCACGGCATCCCAGAACAGTCGTACCTGTTGCGTTGTGGGCTGAGCAGCCAGGCGTAAGCCGTTACCCTCGCCAAAGCCCGCATCAATACTGATGCCATCCCAACGTTCAAACGGCACGACCAGCAATGCGGCACGATCTGCAAGCGGGCCCTGACTGATCTGATCAATGTCTTGTACGGCAGGATCAACGCGCCACACCAAAGGGCCAACAAAGGTAAACAGCATCAGAAAAATAATGATGTACAACGATGCCAAAGCCCGCCGATTTGCTTTCAGGCGTGCCCAGGCATCTTGCCAGTAAGATCTGGATGGTCGCACCATG
>JAUSPW010000526.1 GCA_030652635.1 Pseudohongiella sp.
CCGTAATCTGCTGGAACATTGGGCCAGTCACGGCATGATTGTGGTGGCAGCGATGACACCCAATGCGGGTCGCGGCGTCGAAATGCGGGACTGTCTCAATTATATGCTTGATCAGCAGGACAACACCGACAGCCCGTTTTATCAGCGCGTAAATGCAGATCGAATCGGTGTTGCGGGGCATTCGCAGGGTGGTGGAGGCGCTATCATGCTCGGGCGGGATCCACGCATCAGCACAGTGGTTGCGATCCAACCTTACGTGTTGGGTGAGCGCCACAATCCGCAGGCAGCATCCAATCAGACTGGCCCCTTATTGTTGCTGTCTGGGCAAGAGGATTTTACAGCCAGTGCTGATACCAATCAGAGACCGGTGTTCGATTGGGCTAATGTCCCGGTATTCTGGGCCAATCTAAGAGGGGCTACACATTTAGCGCCCATGAGCACCGGCGGCAGCTATCGTGGCCCGATGACCGGCTGGTTGCGCTGGAAGTTGCTCGATGATACTCAGGCAGCTCGACTGTTTGTGGGTGCGGACTGTTTGCTGTGTCAGGATGGCCGCTGGCTGATCAATGTACGGTGAGGTGCATCAGCCAGTCTGTTGAATCACCGTTGGCCAATCTGTCCGAGCAGGCTATTGATGTCCCTGCTCAATTCGCCATCATTGCCGGCAAAACTTAATGCCCGCCGCGCAAATCCTTCTGCTTCACCATAACGCTGTTGTTGGTAGCGTATGCTGGCTAATCGATACCATAAGTACGCATCGCGTGGACTGATGCGCAAGGCTCGCTCGCTGACCGCAGCTGCGCGTTCAAGGTCGCCGTCGGCGATGGCTTGATCCACGGATGCCAGTAATGTTGACGCCGGGGTGCCCGGCGGGGCCGCGCGTTCTCTTGGCGTTTCTGGCGCAGGCTCTGCGGGCGGCGGCGTTGTGGTCGTCGTGGGCACATCAACACGTTGCGGTGACACTTGAACTGGATATGAACGTGCCGGTTCTTGCGCTGACTCAGAGCTGTCAGTCTGTCCGCGCACAAGGGCAGGTTCACTGTTCGACACCGGAGCGCCAGGTCGTGTTGCACTGCCAGAGCTGGCGCAAGCGCTGATCATAAAAATGGCTAACAGCAGGCTGATGCGAGAAATCATGGGCGAATATTCCGTACACGGTCAATCAAACGGTCCAATAGTGAGTCGTTATTGTCACAACTGGTGGCAGGGTCGGTCATTTGCCCTTGTCTAATAGGGAGCATTATTGTGTCGCTGCAATCGCGACCGTTTCCGGTGCGGATTGCTTGTTGAGCAACTCGCTGAAACACCACATCGGCGGGCGCAAAGGATTGCCTGGGCTGGATATCCAGCCGGCTCATGATGTCGGTCCAGACTCTTAGTGCGCCTGACGAACCTGTCAGTCCGGTATCGCGATTGTCATCATGCCCCAGCCAGACTACCCCGGCCAGGTCGCTGCCGTAGCCTGCAAACCAGCTGTCTCGCAGGTCGTTGGTAGTGCCGGTCTTGCCAGCAAGCGGGAGATTTCTGTCGAGGCGACTCATCATGTTGCGGGCTGTGCCGCGCTCAAATACACCTTGCATGGCCCATTCCAGCAAGTACATTGAGGTTGGGTCAGCGACCTGTTCGGTTTCGATGCCATATCTTGCCAGACGCTCTCCGGTACCGGTTGTAACGGCTTCCACTGCGCGCAGTGGCGAACGGAAGCCGTTGCTGGCAAGAGTTTGGTACATTTGCGCCACGTCCAGCGGGCTCATGTTAACCGCACCCAGCAAAACCGAAGGGTAAGGTGGTGGATTGCTGGCAAGACCCAGTTCCCGGAGTGTGCTCACAACCTCCGGCACACCCACTTGCATGCCAATATCAACGGTGGCAAGGTTTAAAGAGCGTTGCAGGGCATCGTAGAGATACACATCGCCATACGTCTGATTGTCATAGTTTCGGGGAGACCAGGTGTTGTTGCCATCCAGCTTGATGGTCACCGGTGAGTCATTCAACACACTGGCCAGGTTGTAACGTCCAGATTCAAGAGCGGTCAGCATGACAGCAGGTTTGACCAGTGAGCCAACAGGGCGTACCGCGCGCAATGCACGATTGAAGCCGGTATAACCCGGTCGTCTGCTTCCGGCGACCGCGCGTATGTCGCCCGTACTGGCATCCGTAATGACCATTGCTGCTTCGAGTGGCGCACCTGCCGTTTGTCCCGGCGCGGTCGGCACTTCGACGGCGGCCACGGCATCATTGAGCGCAGCTTCCATGGTGTTTTGAACACGCAGATCCAGCGTAGTGAAGATGCGCAGGCCTTCGGTCTGCAAGGCATCCGCGTCATAGTCGCGGGACAGGTCGTCACGTACCAGATCCATAAACGCCGGGTAGCCGCTGCCACGCTGTGTGGGTCTTGCTGAGACGCCCAGCTCTTGTTTCTGCGCCAGCTCCATTTGCTGCTGACTGATAAACCCTTGATTCATCATTTGCGCCAGCACGACGTTACGTCGGTCTGTGGCACGTTGAGGGTTGCGTCGTGGGTGGTAATAGGACGCACCTCGCGGCAACCCGGCCAGCAGGGCTAACTCATCCAGATCGAGTTCGTCCAAGGGTCGCCCAAAGTAATGCTCGGCTGCCAAGGCAAAACCATGGATAGCTCGGTTGCCATCCTGACCCAGGAAAATTTCGTTCATGTAGGCGCCGAGAATTTCGTCTTTACTGAAATGTAACTCCAGCGCCAGCGCCATCAACGCTTCCTCGATTTTCCGCCGTAGCGTTTGATCCTCAGTTAGGTAGAGATTTTTGATCAGCTGCTGGGTCAGCGTGCTGCCGCCCTGAACAATCCCGCCAGCGCGCAGGTTGGTAACAAAGGCGCGGGCGATGCCGATTGGATCAACACCAAAATGGTTGTAGAAGCGGTGGTCTTCAACAGCAATAACGGCGTTGACCAGGTCGGTTGGCACATCACTGAGCGCCAATGGCAGGCGATCTTCACCGGTATCAGGATTGATCTGAGCGATTTCCACGGGTTCCAGACGGGCAAGGGCTATATCTCCGGTCGCCTGATTGCCGCGTAGTGAGTTTATGCGGCGTCCCAGAAAGTCGATATCTGCATAAATGCTGGGTTCATCGCCATCCCAGAAGCTGAAGCCCCGGGTCCACAGCCGGACGCGGGAGCCATTGGCGTTATACTCGCCCGGCCCCGCCACTTGATTGGTCTCACGGTAGCCGAGTCTTTGCAATGTGTCGGTCAGCTCCGCGGCAGACAGATGTGCCCCCGCGTACAGCTCAACCGGGCGTGCATAAAGCCGCGCTGGCAACGCCCACTGCAAGGCGCTGAAGTCACGTCGTATTTTGTAATCAATCCATACACACCAGATAGCAATTGCTGCCACCAACACAATCAGCAAGCGGCGGATCAGCCAGCCCATTCTGCTGGACGGCTTGGTTTGCCGCCGGGAAGCGGGTTTGCGTGGCCTTTTAGTCGATCTTGAAGTAGTCATAGGCCGCTATTATGAGAGATAACGCGGATAACTGGTAGTTTAGGGTTAGTTTAGGGGACGGAGGGATCAAAAAATGATCCC
>JAUSPW010000528.1 GCA_030652635.1 Pseudohongiella sp.
GCCGCTGGCGGTGATGGGCACAGAGCTTTGTGCCATCTGCTGTGGATTGATGTTGACGGTTTCCACAACAAGTTCACCGTTTTCGTACCAGCCGCGCGAGTCACCAAACCACTGCTGCAGGGCAGCTGGCCGCAGATTGGCGCGGGCCTCAGCGGCATTGGCGTAGATCGGCACAATACGCGCGTCGTGCACCATCTCCACTTCAATCACCACGTAATCATCCGTCTGCACAAACCGGTAGGTGCTGTTATACAACGTGCCCATCATGCCCGGGCCAGCAGTATTGCCAAAACCCAGCAGACAACGCTCGGCCAGCGGCATGGCTTCCGGGCCGGACATGTCGCCTACACCGGTGGCATAACGCACACCAAAGTTATGGCGTTCAAAATCAGCGCGGGGTGAATCGAGATGCGGAATCTGACCATTTTCAGGATCAATAATATAAGAGCTGCGGTATTCACCTTTGACACGCGCTAGCGCGGACCCCGGGTCAATCCAGAAGTCGTTGTAAGCGCGCAGTCCAAAATCGTCACTGCCAGCCGCGGGCGGGGCAACGGTGTCAACACTCTCCGTGACCGCCTCAAATTCACCCACCGGTAATCCGGCAACGCTGGTGTTGGCGATAATCTGCTGTGCTTCGGCCGCGCTGACAATCAGCTTGTCCACGTTGGCGGGTCGCGTCATGCGAGTGAGTGCGGCATTGGTCCATACGCCGGTGAGTTCGGGGCGTTCATTCACCTGAGCCCAGCTTGGGGCGCTGGCGATGGCTAGTGTCAGACCAACAGCTCTTAATGCGACTTGCTCTACTCTGGCCTCAAACATGGTTTAACTCCCCTTATTTATTATGATGTGGAGGTTGTGATGCACGATTTGCTCTGAATGTAGTCCCGATATAGGGGGTTGTAAAGTGGGAGGTGCCAAGGGTACTGATGTATCTTGAAAAATGGTGATAAAACCACACAAAATCAGGCAAATACTGGCTCGACAGATATGGAATACATAGTTATTCTTTGCGCAGCTTCAACGTCGGCTCGTCCAATATCTGGAGAAAATAACAAAATGAGTAAGGCCCAAACCAACAGCAACTCCGGCTCCAAAGGCAACTCTGGTAACACCAACGGTGGGACCCAGACTTCTTTCACGAACACTCCTCAGGCCAAAGACGATACATTTGGCACGCCGCAATCAGGGCAACTCAACTACGCTAACAACACCTACCTGCTCAATGTGATGGCCAATGATCTTGGCGGCAATTCCAAGTCACTGTGGTCGGTCGACAACGGCATCAATAATTCAGGTGCCATGAATGGTTATGTGGCTGGGGACTTGCTTACTCAGGATCAAGCTGGCATCACCGGTCTGGCAGAAAACCGCAGTCTGTTTGGAGCTTCGTTAACGGTAACCCCAGATGGACGTGTTGCCTACGACGCCAGCACGATCAGCGGCCAAACTGCGGCTGATCTGACCGGGTTGAAGCTCGGCGACGTCATGACCGACAGTTTCATCTATGCAATTCGTATGGCAAATGGCACCTTAAGTTGGGCAAAAGCCAGTGTGGTGCTGACTGGCGTTAATGATACCCCGACGGTCACCGGTGTATCACTTGCAGCGATTGAGGACAATGGCGCGGTAACGGGTAGTTTTGCGGGCGACGATGTCGACAGTGATGACAATATCAGCACACTGATCTACACCATCGTTGGTGCACCGAATGCGGGGACACTTGTTAATAACGGCAACGGTACTTTCACCTTTGATCCAGGTGCTGCGTTCCAGTCGCTGGCTAAAGGTGAACAGGCTCACTTCAATCTGAGCTACACAGCAACAGACCGTCACGGCGCGGTATCCGCCCCGGCTTCACTGACCATC
>JAUSPW010000535.1 GCA_030652635.1 Pseudohongiella sp.
GGTCGGAAATGGTGAACGGAATATAGCGCATGTCGTCACGCGCCAAACGCCCGAATACTGCCTGCACGGCCGGCGCAAACTGATTGATATCCGGCACCATGACCAGCACATCACGCGGTCTTAACGCGGTGTTTCTGTTAAACAAGTCCAGCAAATGATCTTGCAGAATCTCGACTTCACGTTGTGCACTGTGAGCGATATGAAAACTGATACTGCCGTCGGCATTTACGCCGGAGTCATCTGCACACGCTCTGGCTTCATCACCGCTGCGCAAGTGAAAAATATCACTTTGTAATTGTCCAAGCAGCCGGCTTTCATCAGGCTCTTCAAACAGATCTATCTTTATGTGCTGTGACTGGAACAAGGGCTCATAAGCACTGCGCTCATCGTGTTCATCCAGCAAACGGATATAGTCACGGCCTTGTTTACCCCAGGCAGCAAGCAGCGGATTGCCGCGCAAAAAAAGATCGTCGAGCAGTGCGCCGGCGTTGTCAGTTGTCAGTGAAGGGAAATCTGGGCGAGGGGGTTGCCGTTTGTACGGTTTCTTGAACAGGTGCAGTGATTGTTGCGGGTCAACGATGTCGCCCCAGTAATGCATACAAGGGTTGTGCACGCACAGCACCACCTGTGTAAAACGTGAAATGGCTGCTAACATTTCCAGCGTCTGGCCGGGCAGGGAAGACAGACCAAATACCACCACGCGGCGTGGCAACTGCTTTGGCCGATTTGCAGTGCTTAAACCTTGGCAGACATCCAGAAATTGTTGATGGATTTGTGCGCGGCCACTGTTGCGTGCTTGTGCGGGGATGTCCTGAAGCAAACGTCGCCAAAGCGCCGCTTGCCAACTTTGCTCATCTGGCAAATCCGCAGCGTGATTACGGTGGGTAATTTTATTGATGCCGGTCGACCAGTCATTCAGCCAGTCAGCGCGATAAATCTGATATTGATCCAGCAAATCGGCCAGCCGTTGTGCTAGTTGAAACTGCTTACGCTGACCTTTATCGTCGCTCAGGAAGTGTTTTAAAGCAGCGAATTCAGGATCTTCCAGCAGTGAAGGCAACAAACGCAGCAGTCGCCAGCTTAATAAGGGTTTATCAAACGGTGAGGTTTCTGGCAAATCACCCAGCACAGCACGATACGCGCGCCAATGAAAGCGCCCGGGCAGGCTGATATCCATGGCTGCGGCAATACCACAACCAGCATCCATAGGATCAGGTGTAGTGATGTCGGCGGCCATCGCCAGCTTTAACCATTGCGAGATACCGTTGCTTTGCACCAGCAGTATTTCATTTTCCAGTGGATTTAACGGATGACGTCGCAGCCACTGCACTGTCACCCGGCGCAGGTTCTCAAGGCGGTTGCTTTGCAGCACCATAAAGCCGGGTTGAATCATGTGGTCAGTCCCTGAGGTCGGTCATTTTTGCTGTTGCAGCAAGTATAAGGGTTTTGTGTTGGATTGGTATTGTGCAGGCTGAGACGACAAATAGTGTCGCAGCAATCGCTAGTTGGTTTTGCGGGTTTTTGTCATTTTTGGCAATTGCTGGTCGAAATATGACAAATTACAAATCTTAAGGTTTTTTTGAAAGTGCTATAAAGGACTAAATATTGTTGTATGTCAGCAAGTTAATCATCTTCGCGTGGCAGATTCTATCATGGCATGAGCATTGCAATTCTCTGCTTAGACAAGAGGTTGTTGAAAGCCGTTGTTATCATTCTCACAGCAGGAGTGTCAGAACATGAATCGATCCAACAAGCGGTATGGTCAGGAATCTGTGCGAGAAGTCAGCTGGTTACAGATGCTTGGCAGCAGTATCGCGGCTGCATTTGGCGTGCAAAGCAGCAGCAATCGAGAGCGGGATTTTCAGCACGGTGATATTAAAAAGTTTGCCGTCGCGGGTGTGTTGGTGACCTTTGCCCTGATGTTTGCGTTGATTGGCATTGTGCAATGGGTGTTGCCGTGATCTTGTGATCCATCAACACCTGACAGTTTTACGC
>JAUSPW010000538.1 GCA_030652635.1 Pseudohongiella sp.
GCGGCCATCAGCAGCGGCGGGCAGAGTTTTGCCTACACCCTCGACTGGCTGAGTTGTTTTGCCCTGGCGGTAAACGAACAAAACGCTGCCTTCGGCCGGGTGGTCACCGCGCCTACCAATGGCTCAGCAGGCGTTATCCCGGCCGTGCTGCAGTTTATGTTGTTGTTTGATCCTCCTGAGGATGTTGATGCAGCGGTCATCAATTTCCTGTTTACCGCATCGGAAATTGGCTGCCTGTTTAAAAAGCGTGCCACCATTTCTGCCGCGATGGGCGGGTGTCAGGCGGAAATTGGTGTGTCCTCGGCGATGGCAGCAGCAGCCTTGACCGAATGCCGCGGCGGCAGCGTTGCACAGTGTCTGATGGCCGCTGAAATTGCCATGGAACACCATCTGGGCATGACCTGTGACCCGATCGGCGGGTTGGTGCAAGTGCCCTGCATCGAGCGTAATGTCATGGGTGCGATCAAGGCGATCACCGCCAGCCAGTTGGCGTTATCCGGTAACCCCGACAAAGCGCGGGTGTCGCTGGATGCCGTTATCCGGACCATGTGGGAAACCGCACAGGACATGAACCACAAGTACAAGGAAACCGCCGATGGCGGGCTGGCGCGCGTGATTCCGACCAGTTTGAGTGAGTGTTGAGTGCTGCATCACAAAGGCCAGACAAACAGCAGCATCGGCACTGATATTGCGACCACGAGTATCTCCAGCGGCAGCCCCAGTTTCCAATAGTCGCCAAACCTGAAACCACCAGGTCCAAGAATCAAGGTATTGTTCTGGTGTCCAATCGGGGTCAGAAAAGCACAGGACGCGCCGATTGCAACCGCCATCAAAAACGAGTCTGGACTGACGCCGAGCGTTGTTGACGTGCCGATGGCGATAGGGCACATCACGGCAGCAGTGGCCGCGTTGTTCATCAGGTCCGACAAAAACATCGTCACCACCAGTATCAAAACCAAGCCTGCAACGGCATGACCCTGGGCAACACTGTCAATCATAAATCGGGCAATCAGATCGGCGGTCCCTGTGACTTCCATGGCACCTGCAACCGGTATCAACGCGCCAAGTAACACAATAACCGGCCAATCAATGGCCTCATGCACTTTGCGTGGCGGAACAGTACGCAATACCATCGACGCGATCACCCCGATAGCAAACGCAATGGCGGCGGGCAGTACGCCGAATGCCGCAAGGCCAACTGAACTCAGCATGATCAGGCTGGCTTCGATGACTTTACGTTTGTCCGGAATGCGTACATCACGCTGGGCAAGCGGCACACAGCCGTTGTCAGCGGCAAACTCCGCAATCGCTTCAGGGGGGCCCTGCATCAGCAGTAGATCACCGGAAAGCAGGGTAATTGAACGCAGCCGTTTCATCGAACGCTTACCCTCGCGTGACAAAGCAAGCAGGTTTAATCCGTAGCGGGATCGCAACAAAATATCGCTTGCTGAGCGTCCGTTTAGTGGGGACCCGGGCAGCACCGCAAGTTCCATCAGCGTGATCTCATCCGTGTTTGTTGATGGCTCTGTTTTTGTATTGTCTGCCGATGTGTTGTCCTCAGTGGGCTCTGGTGTGACAGATTCTTCCAACGTGAGCCCGAGAATGGATAACACATTGCTGAGGGACTCGGCTTCAGCCTCAATCATCAGGATGTCATCGCGGTTTACGCGCCGGCGTGGATTGGCAGCAATCAATCGGATGTCGTTTTTGACAATCCCGATGACCTGGGCGTCCACTTCTTCAAGTTCGGTCTCGATGTCGCGTAGACTCATACCGATGGCTTTGCTGTTGTTCTGAACGCGGACTTCGGTGATATAGGCACCCGATTCAAAGCCTTCGATACCTGCCTGTTTGCGTGCAGGGACCATTCGCCAGCCCAACAGCACAACAAATCCCACGCCGGCCAGTGCAACGCTCAGACCAATAGGCATGAAGTCAAACATGGCAAAATTGCCCAATCCTGCTTCTGCGCGAAAACCTGACACGATCAGGTTAGAGGGGGTGCCGATCAGCGTGGTCATACCGCCAAGGATTGTGCCAAAGGCCAGCGGCATCAGCACCTGGCCCGAGGCCAGTTCAAGCCGCTTTGCGAGGCTGACTGCCGCGGGCATCAACAGCGCCATTGCGCCGACATTGTTCATAAATGCTGACAAACATGCACCAAGCCCCATCAGCGCCGCAAGGCTGAGCATGCGTCCCGTTTTTTCTGGCAGCACCGTGCGCGTGAGAGCTTCCACTGCGCCCGAGCTCTGCAGGCCTTGGCTCAGCACCAGGACACAGGCAACGGTAATCACGGCAGGATGCCCAAAGCCGGCAAAAGCGTCTGCAGGGTCAATCAATCCTGCCAGTACGCTGGCAAGCAATGCAGCACCTGCCACAATATCGTGGCGCCAACGTCCCCACAGGAACATGCCTACCGTCGCGGCCAGTATCGCCAGAATTATCCATTGATCATGTGTCATGTATTCCTCGGGCTGCCACGAGTTCAATTGACAGATTGTTTTGAATGCTTTTGACGTTAACTCATTCTAACGTGCTAAAGCAAAACACAATGATAATTGATGATTTTCGAAGTGGATGCCTCGCAGGCGCTCAAAATGAATTGCGCAGCGGCATGGTTATGGCAGCATTTGCTCGAGTTTGTGGAGAATTTCGTAGCAGGGAAGCACGCTTGCCGCGCTGGCGTTGGGTTCGCGATTTTCGCGGATCGCAGCAACAAACTCTCGGTCTTGCAGCTCTATACCGTTCAACGAAATATCGACGTTTGATACATCAATAGCCTCTTCGCGGCCATTTAAAAGATCATCATAACGGGCAATGTATGTTCCGTTGTCACAGATATAACGGAAAAATGTTCCCAGCGGGCCGTCGTTGTTAAATGAAAGCGACAAAGTACAGATTTTTCCACTGTCAGTTTTTAGTTGGATAGACATATCCATAGCAATCTTCAACTCAGGGTGAATGGGGCCTTGCATCGCATTGGCGGCCACAACCTTTTCGCCGGTTTGGTATTGGAAAAGATCCACTGTATGGGCTGCGTGATGCCACAGCAGGTGGTCTGTCCAGCTGCGTGGTTCGCCAAGCGCATTGATGTTCTCGCGTCGGAAAAAATAGGTTTGTACATCCATCTGCTGGATATTGAGCTCACCCTTTTTTATCCTGTGATGAATCCATTGGTGGGATGGATTGAATCGTCGCGTATGACCAACCATACACACCAACCCGGTTTCCTGCTGTGTGCGCAAAACCGC
>JAUSPW010000542.1 GCA_030652635.1 Pseudohongiella sp.
CGTAGCTGCAAGATACAGTCGCCTTCTCCAAACGCGCAGAAGCTTCAAACTGACGCATCTTACCCAGAAGGTTGCAGAGTTGCCTGACACCAGGATCCTGCGCCATATAGGTCATCAAGCGTTTGAGCTGTGAAATATCCTGATCATTTAGTCGGCCGGCAGAAAAATCAATCAACAAACCTGTATCAAGGCCAAGTAGTTGCAGCTGTTCGTCCAATTCTTGTAACAGGTCGAGTAGCTGCTCCAGTTTTTTCAAGAGCGCGAGCCGTTGCTCCTCGATTAAACGCAACTCCCATTCGCTGCGCGTCTGATCAAGAGTCTTCTGCCATTCATTCAGCAATAGCATGCAAGTTACAGCGCTATTTTTGTTGACCGTCTTATTCGACTTTTTGGGTTGAAGAATCTGTTGGAGCTCTTTGCCCCAAAAGTGTTTGTTAAAAGGATGGCCAATAAGGCTACAAAATCTTGAGTAGTCATCAAGAAAAGCCGGCAGTTGCTCATTCAACCCTTCGAATGGAATTTTCTCACGCCATGCAGAAAGCTTACTTTCTTCCTCCCAGAACGGAAAATTTCGACGAATCTCTCCTCTCACGTTTGAGCGCCAAACTCGTATTTCTTCTTCAATCAGCGCAGCAATTTTATCATTGGCTTTCGCAACGGAATATTTTTCAGTTATTGAGTCATTGATGGATTGTGCTGCGCTGATTAAATCTAGGCTTGGCATAGTGCGACCAGCCTTTCACAGTCCTTGATTCTAAGTTCGAGCCCATCGATCTGTTGTTGTATCGCGGTTGTAGCCAACGAAGTCTTTTGTTCGCCTACAAACAGAGATTCGAGATCTTTGCCTAAATCCCGCTGTCGTTTGATGACCTGTTGGTGCATCTGCTCAAGCTGAGTACGAACGTCACACACCGATTTCGAAAGTGACTTAACAAGCCTTGAGTTAACATCCTCCTTACGATCACCTTTTCGAAGCAATATTTTAGGTCTGAATGACTCCAGTTTCCCGGCCTGGCCACGTACAAACTTTACGTTGAATACGCCCTGATTATCAAAAGTGCATTCCAGGTCTTCATGAGGTACCCAGTTTCTATCAAGAGGATGAAATGGCGCTACTGACTTTGTTTTATCGTCAGGTATATAAATCGTTCTCTTGTGGCCA
>JAUSPW010000546.1 GCA_030652635.1 Pseudohongiella sp.
TATGGCCTATTTGAACCTGGTTATCAATTTTGACGCCGTCACCAATCACCGTGTCGTCTAGCGCCCCACGATCAATACTGCTGCCTGCGCCAATTTCAACGTCGGAACCAATACGCACCGACCCCAATTGCGCAATTTTGACAGAACGCTGGCCATCAAACGCAAAACCAAAACCATCCGCACCCAGCACAGCGCTGGCATGCACAATCACACGATCCCCCAGCACCACCTCGTGATACACAGTGGCATTGGCGTATATCACACAGTGATTGCCAATCTTTGCCCGTGCACCCACAAAACAACCGGCGCCAATACAACTGCCATCGCCGATGTTGACGCCAGCTTCAATGACCGCATGCGGCCCAATACACACATCCTTACCCAACACCGCGTCCGGACTTATTACCGCGCTGGCATGAACGCCCGTTTGCCCATCAGCAGATTTGGTGTGCTGCGCAATAGCTGCCGCAAACAGCTGCGAGGCTTTGGCATAGGTGACATAGGGAGATGATGACAACAGGCACGGAAGCTGGGTATTGCCGGCCAGATCCGGATGAATAATAACGGCACCCGCCTGGCACGTTGATAACTGCTGGCTGTAGCGCGGATTGCTCAAAAAACTCAGCTTAGTGGCGCTTGCGTTTTCCAGCGTCGCAAGACCGTCAATGATGATTTCATCAACCGGGGTGTTATACGCCGCCCCAACGCCTGGCCGAACAGGCACGTTCAGCTGAGCAGATAACTCTGCCAGCGTGAACGACACCTTCATTGCTGCTTACCCGACACTGGAATGGTCGTCGCTAAACGCCAAGGCTCAGCGCGACAACTCGTTGAGTTTGGCAGTTACAAGCGCTGTAATGTTGTAGCTGTTATTGAAAAAAGCCACCGCTTCAGCATTTAAAACCAGATCGTAGCTGCCTTCCTGAACAACCGCCTCGATAGCCTGGCCCAGACGCTCACGCATGGTTTCTACAAACTGCTGCTGACGTTGTTGCCATGCGCCCTGCAGACGCTCACTGATCAGTTGCATCTGAACCTGTTTTTCCTGTGCTTCAGAGTTGAGCGCACGCAGTTCAGATTCGCTCATGATTGACTCGTCACGCTGGGCGCGTTCAATGATCGCACGCAGTTCAGTATTCAGCTGTTCAAGTCTGCCTTCGTCGGCAGCAAACTCGGTACGCGTGCCGGTTTCAAGTGCGCGAGCGGCGTCGGTGTTAAACAACGCCTGCTCCAGATTGATGATACCAATGACGGGCGCAGTCTGGGCAACAGCCATATTGGCTGTCAAAAACAGACCTGCTACCAGTATCATTAATTTTTTCATGTTATTCACCTTGGTCAAATTTGTTTTACGGTTGTGCAATATTTGCTTGTTTGCGACAGCGGCGCATTATATCACTGAGTCTGACGCCTGCAGCGCGGTTTTTTCCTGATCAGAATCCTGCTCCAATTGTAAAGTCGAAGGACTTGGTCTGGTCTGTGCCATTTTTGGTAAATGGCTTGGCCAGATAAAACGTTAGCGGACCAAACGGTGACAGATACGTTACACCCACGCCCACTGAATAACGCAAATCGCCGACATCAAACCGACTACAGGTATTCAGTGCTGTTTGTCGTGCTGAACAATTGCTGGCAAACACACTGCCCACATCAAAAAACAGGCTGGAGCGCACGCGTCCGCGATCTTCCACCATCGGCAAGGGGAATAACAACTCGATAGATGCCGTGGTCAGAATATTGCCACCAAAACTGTTGCGATCGCCGTAGATATCATAAGGCTGAGCCGCCAGCTGCACCTGCTGGTTGCCATTGGCATCCAGGACTGGCTGACCATTGGAATCAATAACAGGCAAGGTCAAATAACCCAGTGAGCCATCGTATCCATCGGCAAAACCACCGGCACTGACTTTCACATTGCCATTTTCATCTTTGATGAGTCCGGCCAGATTAGTCTGATAGGTCACCGGCGGCGTGCTGCGCGGCCCTAAACTGTTCTCTTCAAATCCTCGCACAACACCGTTGTAAGCCAGACCACCCGCAAAATAGTTCTGGAAAAACGGTAATTCACCGGTATCACCATAACCATCACCATACCCAAGGTTGGTGCGCACGTGGAACACCCAATCATCCCCAATAATGGGTTTGTAGTATTGTGTGTTATAGCTGGCGCGATAGTATTCAAGGTCACTGCCGGGCACGGTAATTTCAAACGACAATTGCTGCAAAGACCCTGCCGTTGGCAACTGACCACGGTTCAAAGTCTGGCGTACCCAATTGGTGGTAAAGGTCAGGTTGTCAAAAACCTTGCCATTTCGGTCGATAAATCCGGGGTCTGAGTTCTGATTCAGGTATTGAGTTGGTAAGTCACTGATCAATCCAGTCACAGCATCGGTTACCGGGCCATTCCAAGGGTTCAGATTGGCCGGGCTGATAATGTAACGGTCAACACCCGGCGTCAGCACCGGTGTTGCTTCAATTTCCTGAACGGACAAACCACCTGAACTCAGCTCAGTATGGGAATACCCTATGTTGTAACCAATCTGCTGGATTTCGCTGATCGGGTAACTGAAGTTCAGAGTGGCGCCATACGAGGTGGTCGAGAAACTCGCGATGTTGTAAGGCGAATCCTGTTTCTGAACAAACACACTGAATCCACGGCTGACACCATCCGGTGTGAAATAGGGATCCATGTATGAAAAGTTGGCGCTGCTGCTGAAATAGCTGCGGTTAAGACCCACAGCGACCGTACGGCCAGTACCCAGAAAGTTCTCGGCCTGCAGATCGGTTGCCACAAACCAGTTACCGCCGCCGCCCGAGCCGATACTGAATGAGACGC
The DNA here is from genome assembly GCA_030652635.1 of Pseudohongiella sp. Taxonomy (GTDB): domain Bacteria; phylum Pseudomonadota; class Gammaproteobacteria; order Pseudomonadales; family Pseudohongiellaceae; genus Pseudohongiella. The sequence goes on from JAUSPW010000546.1 coordinate 2,837, forward strand.
TGCCAAAGCTTTGTTCTTCGACTTCAAATTCAACATCAACCTGATCGGTGGTGCCGGGGACTTCAACGGTATCCACTTCAACGGTCGAGAAATAACCCAAACGCTCCAAACGGACTTTGGAAAATTCTATTTGTTGGCTGGACGCTGGTGCGCTTTCCAGCTGGCGCATTTCACGACGCAAGACTTCATCGGCCGTAGTGACGTTGCCGCGGAAGTTGATGCGATTGACGTACGTGCGTGCGCCGGGCTCAACATAAAAAATCACTTCGACGGTATTGTCTTCGTCATTGATGTTGGGCACACCCTCAACTTCAGCAAAGGCATATCCGAGGTTACCCAAAATCTGGGTCATATATTCTTCGCTGGCGGTGATCAGGGCCTGCGAGAACGTCTGACCCGGGCCCACCAATGTGTAGGCGCGTAGTAAAGGCTCGGCATTGACCAGGTCGCCCACCAGATCAACTTTGCTGATCTGGTATTGCTGGCCTTCGCTGACATTAATGGTGATGTAAATCTGCTCATTGTCAGGCGTGATGGATACCGGGGTGTTATCCACGTTAAAGCGTGCGAACCCGCGGTCCAGGTAGTAGGAATTCAAGCGTTCAATATCGCCTTCTAACTGTTCGCGCGAATAACGATCGCGGCGACTCAGTGGCAGATACCACGGGCGCACACCCAGATCAAAAATACGGGTCAGCTCTTCGTTTTCGTAAGTGGAGTTGCCCACAATATTGATGTCGCGAATGCGGCTCTCTTCACCTTCATTCACGGTCATATCAATGGAAACACGGTTTCGCGGCTGATCCTCTACTTCAATATCCACCGTTGTGCCATAACGACCGCGCCCGGAATACACTTCCTGAATGCCCTGACGAATAGCTTCCAGCGTGGAGCGCGTAAAAATACCGCCTTCAACAATTTCCGCCTGTTCCATATTGCGCAGAATGTCTTCAGTCTTCAGCACCCGGTTGCCGGAAATGGTAATTTCACTCACAGACGGGCGTTCCAGCACCGTAATCAGCAATACATCGCCGTCACGTGCAACCTCGACTTCCTCAAAATACTGGGACTCGGTGATCGCACGAATAATGGCTGCGGCAGTGCCTGCTTCCATTTGATCGCCCACACCTACCGGCAACAGACTGAACATCACGCCGGGGGAAATCCGTTGCAGTCCGTCAATACGGATATCGGATATTCTGAAATTCTGTGATTGCGCCTGCGCTGTAGCAGCAATGCCAAGGGTCAGGAGAGCACTGAGACACGACTTTCTTATCATGGAGTTCTTACAAATCCGGA